>DAOPLW010000038.1:0-7559 GCA_035391945.1 Oscillospiraceae bacterium
GGGCGCACAAAAAAGCGCGCGCCCTGCCGCCGCACCCGGCGCGGCGGCAGGGCCCCGGCTTTTTGCCGGGCACGGAAGAAGGGAGACCGCAAAAACAACGGCGCCCCGCTCCCAAAGGAGCGGGGCGCCGTTTTCAGTTCCTGCGCGGGGCCGGTTAGCCCTGGTTGCCCTGGCCGTCTTCCTCGTCGCGCTGCTCGAGGAGATCTTCGAAGCGGGATTCGGCGTCCTCCTCCGCCTGGGCGAAGAGTTTCTCTGCGCGCTCGGGGAAGGTCAGCGTGAGCGAATTGTAGCGGACTTCGCCCATAATGAAGTCGTTGTAGTCCATACTGGGGTAACGGCTGTCCACGGTCAGCGCCTTCTTGCCTTCGGCGGCCAGACGCGGGTCGTAGCGCAGAAGGTTCCAGTAGCTGGAGTGGACGGCGTTGCGCATCTCGAGCATGGCTTTGTCCATGCCGGCCTTGATGCCGTGGTTGATGCAGGGCGCGTAGCCGATGATGAGGGACGGGCCGTCGTAGCTCTCGGCCTCCACAATGGCCTTGAGGGTCTGGTCGTAGTTGGCGCCCATGGCCACCTGGGCCACGTAGATGTGGCCGTAGGAGATGGCCATCTGCGCGAGGTTCTTCTTTTTGGAGGGCTTGCCGGCCGCGGTGAACTGCGCCACCGCGCCCATGGGCGTCGCCTTGGAGGCCTGCCCGCCGGTGTTGGAATAGACCTCCGTGTCGAAGACGAACACGTTGACGTCCTCGCCGGAGGCGAGCACGTGGTCCAGCCCGCCGTAGCCGATGTCGTAGGCCCAGCCGTCGCCGCCGAAGATCCAGACGGAGGGTTTGGTGAGGAGGTCCGCGCTTTCGATGACCTGGCGCGCGAGCGTGCAGGCCTCGCAGGAGCAGGGCGCCCCGTCGGCGGATGCGGCTTTGATTCCGTCCTTGCAGGCGGCCAGGAGCTTCTCGCCGGCGAGCTTGGAAGCGCCGCCGTCGTTCATCTTCTCGAGCCACTCCCTGCCGGCTGCTTTGATGTCCGAGTCGCAGTCCGCGAGAGAGATCAAACGGTGCACGGTGTCGGCCAGGGCGGCCCGGCGGTAGCGCATGGCGGTGGCCATGCCGAAGCCGAACTCGGCGTTGTCCTCGAAGAGGGAGTTGGCCCAGGCCGGGCCGTGGCCCTCGCGGTTGGTGGTATAGGGGGAGCTGGGCGCGCTGCAGCCCCAGATGGAGGTGCAGCCGGTGGCGTTGGCGATAAACATCCGGTCGCCGAAGAGCTGGGTGATGAGTTTGGCGTAAGGCGCCTCCCCGCATCCGGCGCAGGCGCCGGAGAACTCGAGGAGCGGGGTGCGGAACTGAGCGCTGCGGACCGGCTGCACGGAATCGGGCAGCGACTTCTCCGTGACGTTCTTTACCGCGTAGTCGAAGGCTTTCTGCTCCGGCATGGCCGTTTCCAGCGGCACCATCTTCAGCGCCTTATCGCGGGAGGGGCAGACGTTGACGCAGGAGCCGCAGCCCGTGCAGTCAAGCGGGGAGATGCAGATGGCGAAGTTGCCGGCTCCGCCCTCGAGGATGACGCTCTTTGCGCCCGAGGACTGCCGCTCCCAGTCGTTCATGACGAAGGGGCGGATGGCCGCGTGCGGGCAGACCATGGAGCACCAGTTGCACTGGATGCAGTTCTGCGGAATCCACTGCGGCACGTCGACGGCGATGCCGCGCTTCTCGTAGGCCGAGGTGCCGGACGGCACGCGGCCGTCGGCGATGTCCAGGAACTTCGAGACGGGCAGGGTCTCAGAGCGCATGGAGACGGTCGGGACCAGGATCTCGCGGACATAGCGGGCGGTCTCGCCCTCGTTGTCCGAGGCGGTGGAGGCAGCCGGCTTGTCGGCGGCGTCGGCCCAGTCGGCGGGGACCGTCACCTCATGGAGGCTCTCGATGCCCGCGTCAATGGCGGCGTTGTTCATGGCCACGACGTTCGCGCCCTTTTTGCCGTAACTTTTCTGGACGGCCTCTTTCATGTGCGTGACGGCCTCGTCGATCGGAATGATCTTCGCCAGCTTGAAGAAAGCGGCCTGCAGAATGGCGTTGGTCTTGTTCTTAAGACCGATCTTTTTGGCGATGTCCACGGCGTCGCAGGTGTAGAAACGGATATTGTTCTGCGCGATATAGCGCTTGACCGCGGCCGGCAGGTGCATTCCGAGCTCCTCGTCGGGCCATGCGCAGTTGAGGAGGAACACGCCGCCGGGCTTGACGTCCTGGACGATGTCGTATTTCTCCATGTAGGAGGCCTGGTGGCAGGCCACAAAGTCCGCCTTGGAGATGTAGTAGGTGGACTTGATGGGCGCGTCGCCGAAGCGCAGGTGGCTGATCGTGACGCCGCCGGACTTCTTGGAGTCATACTGGAAGTAGGCCTGCACGTTTTTCTGGGTGTAGTCGCCGATAATCTTGATGGAGTTTTTGTTCGCGCCCACGGTGCCGTCGGAACCGAGGCCCCAGAACTTGCAGGAGATGGTCCCCGCGGCCGTGGTGTCCGGATTTTCGGTGATGGGAAGGGACAGGCCGGTCACGTCGTCGATAATGCCGATCGTAAAGCCGTTCTTCGGTGTTTCGGAGGCGAGGTTCTGGTAGGCGGAGAGGACCGCGCCGGGCGTGGTGTCCTTGGAGCCGAGGCCGTAGCGGCCGCCGACGATGACGGCGTCGTTGAAAACCGTGCCGCGCAGTGCCGTGCAGATGTCCAGATAGAGCGGCTCGCCGACGGAGCCGGATTCCTTGGTGCGGTCGAGGACGGCGATGCGCTTTACCGTTTTCGGCAGCGCTTGGAGCAGGTATTTCTGCGAGAAGGGACGGTAGAGGCGGACTTTGATAAGACCGACCTTGCCGCCTTTCGCGTTGAGGTAGTCCACGACCTCCTCGGCCGTGTCGCAGACGGAGCCCATCGCGACGACGACGTCCGTGGCGTCCGGCGCGCCGTAATAATTAAACGGTTTGTAGTCGGTGCCGATTTTCTTGTTGACCTCTTCCATGTAGTGCGCGACGATGTCGGGCATTTTCAGGTAGTAGGTGTTGGCCGCCTCGCGGTGCTGGAAGAAGGTGTCCGGGTTCTCCGCGGAACCCATCAGGTGCGGATGGTTGGGATTGTTGGCGCGCGCGCGGAAGGCGGCCAGGGCGTCCCGGTCGACCAGGGTCCCCAGCTCGTCATAGTCCCAGATCTCGATCTTCTGCTGCTCGTGGCTGGTCCGGAAGCCGTCGAAGAAGTGCATGACGGGGATGCGCCCGGCGATGGTGGACAGGTGCGCGACCGCGCCCAGGTCCATGACCTCCTGCGGGTTCGTGGAGGCGATCATGGAAAGGCCGGTGGCGCGGCAGGCCATCACGTCGCTGTGGTCGCCGAAGATCGACAGCGCGTGCGTGGCGAGGGCCCGGGCGGCCACGTGGAAGACGGCCGGGGTCAGTTCCCCCGCGATCTTGTAGAGGTTCGGGATCATGAGGAGAAGCCCCTGGGAGGCGGTAAAGGTGGAGGTCAGGGCGCCTGTGGCGACGGAGCCGTGGACCGCGCCGGCGGCGCCGCCCTCGGACTGCATCTCCACGACCCGCACCTGCTGCCCGAAAATATTCTTGAGACCCGTGGCCGACCAGGCGTCGATCAGCTCGGCCATGGGGGAGGAGGGCGTGATGGGGTAGATGGCGGCGACCTCCGTGAAAGCGTACGCCACATGCGCGGCGGCCGTGTTCCCGTCCATCGTTTTCAGTTTTCTCATAAGCTCATTCCTTTCCGCACTGCGTCAGTCATTCTGGATGAGGCGTCTGGGACAGATGTAGGAGCAGGCCGTGCAGCCCACGCAGGCTTCGTAATCGATGACGGCCAGATTGCCTTCCACGTGCACCGCGCCCTTCGGACAGTTGGCGGTACAGTCGCCGCAGCCGATACAGCCCTTGCGGCAGGCGGCCGCGGTCTCCTTGTCGATGTCCTCGGAGGCGCAGGGGATGGCGGTGTGGCTGTCGTAAGGGATCATCACGATGAGATTCTTGGGGCAGACGGAGACGCAGGCCATGCAGCCGGTGCACTTCTCCTTATCCACCTTGGCGACGCCGTCCACGATGGAGATCGCGTCGAATTTGCACGACTTGATGCACGAACCCATGCCCACGCAGCCGTAGGAACAGGAGCGGGGGCCGAGGCCGCCGACCTTCGCCGCCGCCACGCAGTCGTCGATGCCGATGTAGCTGAATTTGTCGAACGAACCGTTGTTGCCGGTGCAGCGGACGTAGGCGACCTCCTTTTCGATCTCCACGTCCTCCACACCCATGATCTCCGCGATCTGGCTGATGGTGTCCTGGCTGCAGCTGTGGCAGGCGGTGATGGGGCCGCCCTGCACGATGCTCGCCGCGCACATGGAGCAGCCGGCGAAGCCGCAGCCGCCGCAGTTGGCGCCGGGGAGGGCGTCGGTGATCTCCTCGATGCGCTCGTCGACCTCCACGTAGAAGACTTTGGAAGCGATGGCGAGGATCAGGCCGAGGGCGCCGCCCATGATGCCCAGAACGAGGACCGCTTTCAGAATTTCACTCATCTTCGCACCCCCTTACCCGATCGAGAGGCCCGAGAAGCCCATGAACGCCAGCGCCAGAAGCCCGCCGGAGGCCAGCGCGATGGGAAAGCCCTCCCAGGATTCCGGATAGTCGGAAAACTCAAGCTGTTCGCGGATGCTGGAGAAAATGACGATGGCCATCAGAAAGCCGACGCCGGCCGTCACGCCGTAGACGACGCTCTCCACGAAATTGTACTGATACTGGCTGTTGAGAAGCACCACGCCGAGCACCGCGCAGTTGGTCGTGATGAGCGGCAGGTAGATGCCCAGCGAACGGTACAGAGAGGGGATCTTCTTCATGAGGAACATTTCCACGAGCTGCACCAGCGCCGCAATTACCAGGATGAAGGCCGTGATCTGCATATAGCCGAGACCGAATGGCTCGAGGAAAAAGCGGTTCGTCAGCCAGCAGACGGCGGAGGCCAGCCCCATGACGAAGATGACGGCCAGGCCCATGCCGACGGCGGAGTCCATCTTTTTGGAGACGCCGACGAAGGGGCAGATGCCGAGGAACTTGGAAAAAATGAAGTTTTCAATGAGGATTGCGCCGAGCGCAATGGAGAGCAAAGACGAAAGGCTCATTTCGCGGCCTCCTCTCTGAGAGTGCTCTCGGCTGGCTTTTCAGACAGACGCTTGCGCTGCCACTGCACGAAAGCGATGAGGCAGGCGAGCGTCAGAAAGCCGCCGAAGGGAAGAACGATGAGCAGCGCGCCGTACTGGCTGGGGAAGATCTGGATGCCCGCGCCGCCGTTGAGAAGCCCGGCGCCGAACGTGCCCTTGCCGAGAAACTCGCGGATGACGCAGATGGCCAGGAGAACCAGCGTGTACCCGAGGCCCTGCGCCACGCCGTCCACCGCCGCGCGGCCGACGCTGTTGCGGGAGGCGAAGGCCTCCGCGCGGCCGAGGATGATGCAGTTGACGACGATGAGGGGAAGAAAGACGCCCAGGGAGTCCGCCAGGTCCGGTTTGTAGGCCTGGAGCAGAAGCTCCACGATGGTCACGAAAGCCGAGATGACGACGATGAAGGCCGCGATGCGGATCTTCTTCGGGATGATCTTGCGCAGAAGCGAGATGATGATATTGGAACAGATGAGGACCGCCATGACGCCGATGCCCATGCCGACGCCGTTGAAGAGCGAGGTGGTGATGGCCATGGTGGAACACATGCCCAGAAGCTGTACCAGGACGGGGTTCTGACCGATCAGGCCGTCCATAAAGACTTTTTTCACGGTTAACCCTCACCTCCTGTGGCCGCAGCCGCGTCGAGCGCCGCGTTCACGCCCGCGGTAAAGGCGCGGCTTGTCACTGTGGCGCTCGTGAGCGCCTGGATCGTTCCGCCGTTCTTGGCCAGGGAGAACGGCCCGCCCCCGCCGATGTACTGGTCCCGGAAGGTTGGGTCCTTCGCATTGGAACCGAGACCGGAGGTCTCGGACATGCTGATGATCTCCGTGCCCGTGACCTTGCCGTCCGCGACGCCGACCATCATGTCGATGGTGCCGCCGAAGCCGTTGACCTTGACCTCAACCACATAGCCGGTGCCGTCCGCGTCGTAGACGGCCGCGACGCGGTCGTCGCCGCCGGTGTAGGCCAGTTCGGTATAGGAGCCGGCGGGCAGGACCGCTTCCATGGCGGCGGCCGCCTTCTCGGCTTCCTGCGCTGCGATGCGGTCGCTGGTCTTATAATTGACGAAACCGAGGAGGAGCGCCGACACGGCGGTGATGAGGAAGAGCACGATCACCATGCGCGCGGGGCTGTCGGGCTTCTTTTTGACTCTCTGCTGGGCCATTACGCCTTGCCCCCTTTCTTGGCGGCAACGCCGAAGCGGCGGGGCTGCGTATTCCGGTCGATGAGCCGCACACAGGCGTTCATGATGAGGATCGCGTAGCTCACGCCCTCGGAGTAGGAGCCGAAGTAACGGATAAATACGGTGAGAAGGCCGCATCCGATGCCGAAAATGATCTGGCCCTTGTGGGTGACGGGGCTGGTGGCGTAGTCGGTGGCCATGAAGATGGCGCCCAGCATCAGTCCGCCGCCGAGAAGGTTATAGAGCATCCAGGTGAGAGCGTCGCCGCCCTTTGGGAATACGAGGGTCAAAACCGCCACGGTGGCGAGGTAACTTACCGGGATGCGCGGGGAGATGACCCGGCGGAAAATCAGGTAAACGCCGCCGAGCAGGAGCGCTGCCGCGGAGACCTCGCCGAGCGACCCGCCGATGTTGCCGAAGAACATGTCGGAGAGCGAAGAGGCCGGGAGCGTACCCGTGTGAAGGGAGGCCATGGGCGTCGCGGAGGAGACCGCATCCCCGCCGAAGTTGAAGAGGCTGGTGTAGGAGTGCGGCGCCATCCAGGTGGTCATGAAGCGCGGCCAGGAGAAAAGAAAAGCGCGGCCGGCGAGCGCGGGGTTCATGAAATTGCTGCCCAGACCGCCGAAGAGCTGCTTGACGAAGACGATGGCAAACGCCGCGCCGACGATCGGGAGCCACAGCGGGACGCCGGCGGGCAGGCAGTAGGCCAGGAGCGTGCCCGTGACCACGGCGGAGAGGTCCCCCGTGGTGGAGGGCTTTTTCATGGCCTTTCGGTAGACCCACTCGAAGAAGACCGCGCTTGCCACCGAAACGAAAACCACGGCGAGCGCGCGCAGGCCGAACATATAGACGGATACGAGCAGCGCCGGGGCGAGGGCGATCAGTACGTCGCGCATGATGCCGCGCGTGTTCGCCGCATCGCGGATATGGGGCGAGGAGGAGACCGAAAGAATTTTTGTATCACTCATTGACCGCTGCCTCCTCTCGCATTTTCGCGGCCTCGGCGGCCGCCTTCTCGGCCTCCGCCCGGGCCTTGTCCAGGGCCGCCTTCGCGGCGAGCTTCGCCTTGCCGGTGCGGAAGCTCTGGGTCAGATGGAGCTTGCCGGGGCACACATAGGTGCAGGCGCCGCACTCCACGCAGTCGGTCAGGTGAAGACGGGCCATGCCCTCGTAATCGTTTTTCTGTTCGCA
>DAOPLW010000039.1:0-7547 GCA_035391945.1 Oscillospiraceae bacterium
CGCAGTTTCACCGGTCTTCCTCCGCGTTATAGGTGATGAGGGCATATTCAAAAGGAACGGTCCCCTCGGCCGGCGTATCGTGTTCCCGGATGAACTGAAGGATCAGCTGGCCGAGCCTATCGGCCTCTTCCTGCCTGAGGTGTACGACGCCGGTGAGAAGGTCGCCGGCAAAGGGGAGGTATTCGGTTTTCTCGGGGTGCGCATATATTTTCTTGCAGAAGGCTTCAAAAATGGACCGGACCATGTTTTCCGCAAGCAGGCTTTTTTCTTTCCGGTGCATTTCCTTTTCCATACCGAGCCTTACATCCACGGGAAGGAGGGCGTAATATGTCGCCGTGATGCCGTGGATCTCCTCCGTGTGGTCCACGCCGACCAGCCCGATGCTCTCCAGCCGCAGCAGATGGTGCTTGGCCGCGGCCGGGGTGATCTTCATGGCGTCGGAAAGCTTCTTCGCCGTGACGGGCTTCCCGATGACGGCCATGGTGCGCAGCATCCTTTGCCGCAGCGGGTCCATAAAGATTTTCAGTTCCTTTTCGGTCGACAGCTCCAGTATTTTTCGGTCCATACTTCCGCCTCCTTATATAATATAAATTATAACGTAATAATTATTAGTATGTCAAGGGTAAATGAATAAGCAACGGGAAATCGGCCGCCCATTAGTTTACATAATATATTGACCTGGATCACCGGAAAACCGGCGCGGGAGGCACGATGTCATATCCTGCGCGGAAGGAGCGGCACGCCGAGAAGCGAAAGGCCGCCCCGCAAGAAACACGCTGCATCGCGCGGAGGGACGGTGCGGCGGGAAAGCGCCGCCGTCCATGAGCGGGAGGAGGGCGGGGGTCATGGTTCGTTATTTGCGTCATGCGAGACATAAAAACGCTTCCCCGGGCAGCGGAGCCCGGGGAAGCGGACGGTTTACAGAGAGAGGATGCCGTTGGTATCCATCAGGCGACGGATCTCCGCAACGCGGCCGCGCCAGTCGGCAGCCGCGCCGTAGGCCGCGCGGCGCTCGCCGAGCCAGGCGCTGCGCTCGGTGAGCGCGCGGTGGCAGAGAAGGGCAAATTCCGAGGCGCCGTGGGCGCCGTAGACCACGTCCGGGAAACGCTCGATCTCCTCCTGTTCGAGCGCGGCCACAACGGGACGGCCCGTGGAGAGGTATTCGTAGAGCTTTACGGGCAGACGGTCGCCGGCGCGGTCCTCGCTTGAGGGGAGGTAGAGGCACACGTCGAAGCGGCGGACGTATTCCGCCGTCTCCGCCGGCGACTTCACGGGGAAGAGGTGGACGTTCGGCAGCGCCTCCAGCGTCTGCATACGGACGCCCGCCGCGGCCTTTCCGACAAAGACGAAGGACCAGCCGGGATTTTCCTGCGCCGCCCTTAGCACCCAGTCGAGCCGCGTGTCGGCGCGCAGAGGGTTGGAGCAGCCGAAGATCGGGCTCTGGATATTGAAGAGACCGTCCGGCGTGAAGGAATCCCCGTCGGTCTTTTGACTGTACAGGAAGTGATTGACGCCGTCCGGAATGGTCGCCACGTTGGAATTCCGCTTTGCGAGCAGCTGCGTGCGCGATTCGCTCGCGGAGAGGACGAGGTCCGCGCTCTCGAGAAGCAGGTCCTCCTGCGCGGCGAGGGAGGGCGGGCAGGCGCGGTCGCAGTCGCAGTCGTACACCACGCCGCGGCAGCCGAGCCGCTCGAGGAGCGGCGCGGAAACGGGGGAGCACAGCCAGAGGACCGGGTCCCGGAAGCCGTGACTCTGCATTTTCGCCGTGATGAAACGCGCGAGCTTTTTCTGGTTGGCGCGGTTGACGAAAGGATAGGTCTCAAAGAGCGGGCGCACGGGAGGCAGGGGATAGACCGTCAGGTTGCTGCGGACCTGCCGTCCGGGTTTTTTGTACGCGCCCATGCGCCGCGCCGCGTCCCCGCCCATAAAGCGGGCCAGGTTTGTCACCGGCGGTTCGAAATACAGAATGTCCACGTCCCGCAGGCGGTTCATCAGTTCCTGCGCCCGCCCGGGACAGAGACGCCAATTGGCGTTAGCCATGCAGACCAGTTGTTTCAACGGGAATGATCCTCCAATAGCCGCCGCGCGGCCGCGCTGTTTTCCCCCTCGAGCTTCCGCAGACGCTCGACCGCGTCCCGCAGAAAGCCGGGGTCCCGGCGGCGCTCCATGGCGCGGTCGATCTGGTTTTCCAAGCCCTCAAGGGTCAGTTTTTCAAGCTGTGTGTACAGGTCCTGCCCGATGGAGGCGAGAAACGCGCTCACTTTCGGGTCGTATACCATGCCGACGAGCGGAATGCCCACGCGCGCGCCAAAGACCAGCGCGTGCAGGCGCATGGAGACGGCGATCTCCATCCGGGAAAACGCGCCCACCGTCATGTCGATGCTCTCGATGCCGTCCAGAATGCGGTAAGGCGCGCGCATGTGTTCGGCGGCGAGGCGGGAGGCCGGGACGTCGATGCGGCGCTCGATCGGCAGAAACAGGGGAATGAGCCCATAGGTGAAGTAGGCGTAATCCGCCGCCGCGCCGATGAGCTGCGCCTTCTCCGCGTAACCGGGCCAGTCGCGGACCGTAAAGGAAATATATGCTGCGGACGGGTCCAGCCCGAACCGGGAGAAAAGCCCGTCGATGAGCGCGGGGGACGGGGTGGGAAGAGACACGGTCGGGTCGGCGGCGAGGCGGATTTCCGGTTTCGTGATGCCGAGCGTCGCGAGAAACTGCTGCGAGTGCGGGTCGCGCAGGGTGATCACATCCACGTAGCGGTTCAGGATCGACGTCGTCCATTTCCGGTCCCGCTCGTAGAGGAGAGGGCCGATGCCGCAGCCGTACATGATCACCTTCGCCCCTCGCTTTTTGGCGGCGCGGAGGGTAAAAAGATAGTACCACAGGGAGCGGCGGGACGTAATGTCCTGCATGAGGCTTCCGCCGCCGTTGAGGTAGAGCTTCACACGCCGCATCCGGGTGAGAAAAACGGGGAAGTTAAACGTATAGCTGGCCGGGACGCGGCAGGTGAGCCGCGTCTGCCGGGGCCTTCGGGAGAGGACGTGGAGAGGCATGTCCGGGTCGATTTCGCGCAGTTCGGAGAGAATCGCCTTCAAAATCGCGTCGTCCCCCATGTTGTTTTTGCCGTAAGCGCCGCAGAGGAGAACGCCGTCGCGCCCCTTTGGCCGCACCCGGCGGCGGAGGATGGCGCGGTAGATGGCGAGCTGCGTCCGGGTGGTCCGGTCGATCGAGAACTTCTCCACGCTCTTCTCATAGAGGCGACGGCCCAGCGTTTCGCGCAGCGCGGGGTCCTTCGCGAGACGCACCAGATGCGCGGCGAGCGCCTCCGCGTCGCCGGCCGGAAAGAGCAGGCCGTCCGCGCCGTCGTCGATGAGATAGGGCACGCCGCCCACGCGCGAAGCCACGGTCGCCAGCTTCTCCCGCGCACCCTCGGTGAGGGCGTAGGGGAACGTCTCGGAAAGCGAGGTGAGGGTGTTGATATGGATGCTCTGATAAAAGGAGTCCATGTCGCCCACCCAACCCGCAAAGCAGACCTTCGGCGCGACGCCCAGAGCGTCCGACAGCGCGCGCAGGCGCGACTCCTCCGGGCCGTCGCCCGCGATGAGAAGCCGCAGGCGGGGACAGCTCTTTTCGGCAATGGCGAAAGCGCGGATGAGCGTGGCGATGTCCTTGACCGGGTTTAAGCGCGCGGCGATGCCGACCACGACGCTCTCTTCGTCCGCGTCCAGACCGACGGAGCGCCAGTACTCGGCGGGGCCGGCCCGGCGTTCCCGGGGCGTAAAGTCGATGCCGTTGTAAATGGCAAAGACCGTGTCGGGCGGGAAGCCGCGCGAAATCAGGAGGTCCTGCATCGCGTCGGAGACGCCGATGCGGTAATCCAGAAGACGCAGCGCCACGGTGTTGATGACGCCGTAGGTAAGCGCATGGAAAGGCCGCCCCAGATAATCGAGCCGATAGTCGCTGTGAACGGTTGTGACCGTCGGCAGGTGCAGCGACCGCTTGAGAAGACAGCCCATGAGGTTGCCGCGGGCGCCGTGGCAGTGGACAATGTCGCAGCCGTGCGCGAGCACAAAACGTTTGAGCCTCTCCAGCGTACGGAAGAGTCCGCGGCCCGCAATGATCTCGGTCGGGATGCCCAGCGCGCGCGCCTCCCCGGCGAACGGGCCGTCGCGGAAACAGACGAGGACGACGTCCTCGGTCTTCTTGAGACCCTGCAGCAGCGAGAACACATGCGTCTTGGCCCCGCCGGTGTCGCCGCCGCTGATCAGGTGGATGATTTTCATAGCCGCCTCCGAAAATAGGGCTTGTGCAACGCTGGAAATTATTATACAATACCCAAGGCAAGGGGTCAAGAAACCCCGCCGTATTTTGGGAGGAAAACATATCATGGGCAACAGAGCGCAGTCGGGCCGCCGGCACATCAATCCCATCGATCTTATCGTTGTCATCCTGATTCTCGCGCTGGGCGCCGTCGGCGCCTATAAGCTTCTGGGCAGCAGCGCCAGCGGCGGGGAAAAGCAGTCCGTCGAGGTCACGTACAAGGTCAAGGTGGAGGGGCAGGACCTGCGCACCTACGAGTCTTTGAAAAAGAAGGTTCCGTCCCAGCTCATGGCCGGGGAGAGCCTCTATCCGGGCTATGTGGTCGACGCGACGACGGAGCCGTGCACGTTCTTCACCGTAGACGACGACGGAAACCTGGTCCTGACGGAGAACAGCGACCTTGTCAACATCATCTTTACGATCCAGTGCACGCTCACAAACGGAGCGGTTCAGACCAACAAGATCGGGACGCAGGAAATCCGCATCGGGAAGTCCCACATCGTCAAGACGGAGTATTTCGAACTCACGGGCGACATCATCTCCATGGACTGGCCGGAATAGAACGGCCGGGGCCCTCGTCCGCTTTCCGCGTTGGAATCACATTGTACTATATTTCGGTCCGGGCCGGCTTTCCCAGGGGAGCCGGCCCGGATCGCGTTCTTTCTCCCGCGGCGGTTTACAGGACCGCCAAAAAGCTGAAAAAGCCGCCGGCACACAAAGCGTGCCGGCGGCTTTTTATCCGGTTTCTTACTTGAGCTCGACCTTCGCGCCGACATCTTCCAGCTTCTTCTGGAGTTCCTCGGCGTCGCTCTTGCTCAGGCCTTCCTTGATGGCCTTCGGGGCGGACTCGACGAGCGCCTTGGCCTCGGCCAGGCCCAGGCCGGTGATCTCGCGGACGACCTTGATGACCTTGATCTTCTCGGCGCCGAACTCCTTGAGGACGACGTCGAACTCGGTCTTCTCCTCGGCGGCGGGAGCGGCGGCGGCGGGAGCGGCGACGGCAACGGCGGCCGGGGCGGCGGCGGAGACGCCGAACTCGTCCTCGAGGGCGTGCACGAGCTCGGAGAGCTCCAGAACGGTAAGGACCTTAATCTCTTCAATAAGGGCAGTGACTTTTTCGCTGGCCATGTTAATTTACCTCCAAATCAATCTTTTTGTCGCGGGATCGGGATACTCAGCCGGCCTTCTGATCGGCGATGGCCTGCAGGGCCACCGCGAGGCCGCGGATGTTTGCGTTAAGAACGTTGGCAAGACCGGTGACGGGCGCCATCATGGTGCCGAGCACCTGCGCCAAGAGGACCTCCTTGGCGGGCAGCGCCGCCAGGGCGCCGATCTCCTCCGGCCCGATGACCTTGCCGTCCACGAAGCCGGCCTTGATGACGAACTTCTGCTGGGGCGCCATCTTCTTGGCGAAAGCCGAGAGGATCTTCGCGGGGGCGACGGGGTCCGTCGCGCTCACGGCCAGGGCCGTGGTGCCGCTCAGGACGGGATCGAGCTCCTTGAAGCCGACCTTGTCCACCGCGAAACGGGTGAGGGTGTTCTTCACGACGCTGTATTCCACGCCGCTCTGGCGCAGCTCGCGGCGCAGAGCGGTGTCCTCCGCGACGGTAAGGCCGCGGTAGTCCACGAAGACGCCCGAACTGGAATTGCGCAGCTTTTCGGCCAGCGCGTCGACGATGGCCTGTTTCTCGCTCAAAACCTTTGCGTTTGGCATGTTTGTTCTTTCACCTCCTCCTGAATTCTGCCCGGAAGCCCGAGGGAGCGTCCGGGCGGGAAGAACGGGGACGACGCCCCGGAAATACGGGGCAGCGTCCAAAAAGAAAACTGTCCCCGCGCCTAAAGACACGAGGACAGTCCGAACTCATCAGAATCGACTGCCTTCCTCGGCAGGACTTACGGCCTTGGCCACCTGCTGTCTTTGGAACGCAAACGCTATTATATGGAACCCGGAAGGGTTTGTCAAGAGCAAACCGGGACAAACCCGGAAAATTCGCCTTCCGGGGTTCCGGCGCCCGCTTACAGCTGCTTCTGGGCGTTGATCTTGACGCCGGGGCCCATCGTGGAAGCGGCGACGCAGCTTCTGACGTACTGGCCCTTGGCCGCGGCGGGCTTTGCCTTGAGGATGGCGCCCATGAGCGCGTTGTAGTTCTCCGTGAGCTTCTCCGGGCCGAAGGAGACCTTGCCGATCGGGCAGTGGATGATGTTGGTCTTGTCCAGACGGTACTCGACCTTACCGGCTTTGATCTCGTTCACCGCTTTTGTCACGTCGGGGGAGACGGTGCCGGCCTTGGGGGACGGCATGAGGCCCTTCGGGCCAAGAATCTTACCGAGGCGGCCGACCACGCCCATCATGTCGGGCGTTGCGACGACCACGTCGAAATCGAACCAGTTTTCGGTCTGGATCTTCTGGACCATGTCCGTATCGCCGACATAGTCCGCGCCGGCGGCGCGGGCCGCTTCGGCTTTGTCGCCCTTTGCGAAGACGAGCACGCGCGCGGTCTTGCCGGTGCCGTTGGGCAGGACGATCGCGCCGCGGACCTGCTGGTCGGCGTGGCGGGAGTCGACGCCGAGCTTCACGTGCAGCTCGACGGTCTCGTCGAATTTGGCGGGTGCTGCCTTTACAACCAGCGCCATGGCGTCCGCCGCGTCGTACTGGACGCTGCGGTCGATCTGCTTGGCGCTCTCCTTATATTTCTTACCTCTGAACAATGTAAGTCCTCCTTCATTGGGGTCGCGTGTTCCGCCCGCGGCGGCTCAGGCGCCCTGTGGTTATTGCGGAATAATCCTCCCACAGCAGGAAAGGGGTCCCCGGCGCTCCCGCCGGGAAGCGCAGGTTCCGGGGCGCGCTTTTCCCCATGCATCGGCCGGGTTTCTTCCCGGCGAAGCGTTTTTGCGGTTTTAGTCTCCGACCACGACGCCCATGCTGCGGGCCGTGCCGGCGATCATGCTCATTGCGGATTCGATGCTCGCGGCGTTGAGGTCAGGCATCTTGATCTCCGCGATCTTGCGCACGTCCGCCTTGCTGATGGTGGCGACCTTCGTCTTGTTGGGCACGCCCGAGCCGGACTCAATGTTGCAGTACTTCTTGATGAGGACCGGCGCGGGGGGCGTCTTGGTGACGAACGAGAAGGAGCGGTCGGCGTAGACGGTGATGACGACAGGGATAATGAGGCCCACGTCGTTCTTGGTGCGCTCGTTGAACTCCTTGGTGAACGCGGCGATATTGA
>DAOPLW010000040.1:0-7469 GCA_035391945.1 Oscillospiraceae bacterium
GCGGACTGTGCGGCCTGACCATCAACGGCACGCATTACCTCGTTTTGGGTCTGCCGGGGACGCGCGAAGCATGGCGCGCGCTTCTCAATTCCTGACGGATAAAGCGATATGCGGCAAAGAGCGGCGCGGACGAGAGTCCGCGCCGCTCTTCTTAATCGCCTGCGGACCGTTCCATTTACGCCACGCCCTGCTGCGCGCGCCAGAGCGAGGCGTAGACCCCGCCCTTTTCCAGGAGCGTTTCGTGGGTGCCGCGCTCGGTAATGCGCTCGTTTTCGACGACGACGATCTCGTCCGCGTTTCGCACCGTGGAGAGCCGGTGGGCGATGATGATGGTCGTGCGCCCCTCGCTCAGAGCGTCGAAGGCGCCCTGGATGCGCGCCTCGGTCACGCTGTCCAGCGCGCTCGTGGCCTCATCGAGGATCAGAATCGGCGGATTTTTGAGGAAGATGCGCGCGATGGAGACGCGCTGCTTCTGCCCGCCGGAGAGCATGACGCCGCGCTCGCCGACGTAGCTGTCGTAGCCGTCCGGCATGGCGAGGATGTCCTCGTGGATCTCCGCGCGCCTGGCGGCTTCGACGACCTCCTCGATCGTGGCGTCCGCGCGGCCGTAGCGGATGTTGTCCAGGATCGTGCCGGCGAAAAGAAAGACGTCCTGCTGCACGATGCCGATGTTCTCGTGGAGCGATTTCTGCGTCACGCTGCGCACGTCCGCTCCGTCCACGAGAACGCGGCCGCCCGTCGCCTCGTAAAAGCGGGGAATGAGCTGGCACAGCGTGGTCTTCCCGCCCCCGGAGGGACCGACCACGGCGAGCGTCTGGCCGGGCGCGATGTGCAGGTCGATGTGGGAGAGGACGCTCTCGCCGTTCGCATAAGCGAAACTGACATCTTCAAACGTCACGTCGCCGCGGACTTCCGTGAGCGGCGCGGCCCCCGGCGCGTCGGTGATCTCCGCCTCCGTGCGCATGAGTTCGAGGAAGCGGTGGAAGCCCGCCATGCCGGCCACATACTGCTCGGTGAACATGGTGAGCCTCCGGATGGGCTGGAGGAAGGCCGAGATGTAGAGCGAAAAGGAGATGAGGTCGACATAGTCCATCCCGCCGTAGAGGATGAGCGCCCCGCCGAAGGCGATGACGAGGACGTTGATGATGGAGATGAAAAACTCCTGCGAGCCGTGATAGAGGGCCATGGCCTTGTAGTAGTCGCTTTTCGCCGTTTTGAAGCGGTCGTTGGAGCGGGAGAATTTCTCAATCTCATAGTCCTCGTTGGAGAAGGCCTTGGCGGTGCGCATGCCGGAGATGCTCGACTCGAGCTCGCCGTTGATGCCGGCCAGCCGCTCCTTGACAGCTTTGGAGGAGCTCATCATCCGCTTGCGCAGGGCCAGCGTGATGGCGATGCCCGGGATAAAGACCAGCGAGATGACGAGCGCCAGCCGCCACTGGATCGTGAACATGAGCCCGAGGCCGCCGATGATGGTGACAAGCGAGATGAAGAGGTCCTCCGGGCCGTGATGGGCGAGTTCCGTGATTTCAAAGAGATCGCCCGTCACGCGGCTCATGAGGTGGCCGGTGCGGTTCCGGTCGTAAAACCCGAAGGAGAGCTCCTGCATGTGCGAGAAGAGGTCGCGGCGGATGTCCGCCTCAATGCGCACGCCCATCAGGTGCCCGTAGAAGGTGACGATGTACTGCATGACGGCGCGCACGGCCTGCGCGAGGAAGAGCGCCGCCATGAGGAGGAAAAAGACGCGCAGGACGGCGGCGGCGTCCCCGGCGCCCGCGGGCAGAAGCTCCTGAAGGGCGTAGCGCGTGCCCATCGGGAAGAGAAGGTCCACCAGCGCGATGACGAGCGCGCAGGCCATGTCGAGAAGGAAAAGCTTAAAATGCGGTTTGTAGTAGGAGGCGAAGACGGAAAGCGCGCTTCGCCTCCGGAGATTTTCCGGGGTCATGTGCGACATCCTTTCTTTCTGTTTAGAGCGTGTTCACACGATCCAAAAGATGAGCGTTGAGCGGTGATGTAAACACGCGCTAGAGGATGCGGAAGAGAATCCGCAGGAAATTGATGAGAATAATGATGAAAACGATGACGGCCACGATGGAGCCCGGGTCCTGTTCCCGCCGGTCGCGGGGCGTGCTGCCGCGGGGGGCGTTCCCCTGCGGCGTATACTTCGGGCGTACGCCGGGCGCCGGTTTGGTGGGCGGCGTGCGCCGGGATTCGCCGCCGCTCTGCCGCCCGCTGAAATCACGGGAGAGATCGCGGCCCATGTTTTTCAGGTCCTCTCTCACGTCGCGCAGCGTTGGACGCGAAGAGGGATTCGGCGGCGCGTTGTACGAAGGTTTCGGCGCATAGTCCGACGGTTCGTCGCTCCCGGCGGGGTGCTTCGCGCGGTGACGGGCGCGCTCGGCCGCCTCGGCGGCGCGGCGGGGCGCAAAACGGCCCTCGAGCTCCGCCTCCAGCCGGGTGACGCCCGTATCCTTCGGCGGGTTGTACGAGCCGCACTTCGGGCAGAATTCGTCCTTGTCGTAGTCGTAGCGTTTGCCACAGTCCTTGCATACCAGTTTCATGGGTCTCTCCTTTCCCGCAGCCAGGCGCTGCCGATGACGATTTCGTCGCGGTAGAACACCGCCAGCTGCCCCGGCGTGGGGGCGCGGGCGGGAACTTGCATGGTGACGCGCACGAGGTCTCCCTCCGGCGCGATGACGGCCGGTGTCTCCGTCCGGGAGTGGCGGAAGCGCGCGGTGACCTCCATGGGACCCTCGGGCGCGGCCACGGCGATCCAGTTTGGGCTCTCGCAGAGAGCCTCGGTGACGAGAAGCTCCTCGCCGCCCGAGAGGACGACGCGGTTGGCCGCGGGATCGATGCGGGAGACGAACCGGCGTGCGCCGAGGGCGACGCCGAGTCCCCGCCGCTGACCGAGCGTGTAGCGGTGGATGCCGCGGTGCCGGCCGAGAACGTTGCCCCTCTCGTCCACGAAGTCGCCGGGGGGCGGCGTTTCGCCGCGCGCCTCGAGCCATGCGCCGTAATCGCCCGACGGGATGAAGCAGATCTCCATGCTGTCGGGCTTGGAGGCTACCGGGATGCCGCGCGAAGCGGCCAGCGCGCGGACCTCGGCCTTGTTGCGTTCTCCCAGCGGGAAGATCGTGCGCGCGAGGATCTCCTGCGGCAGGCGCGCGAGCATATAGCTCTGGTCGTTTCCGGGTCGCCCGCGCAGGAGGAGCGCCCTGCCGTTTTCCGCGGCGGCTCTGCGGGCGTAATGCCCGGTGGCGACCAGGCGCGCGCCGGTCTCATCGGCATGGCGCAGAAGCGCGGGGAATTTCACGAGCGGGTTGCACCGCGCGCAGGGGAGCGGCGTGCGCCCGGCGAGGTAGTCCCGGGCAAAGGGGCCGCAGACGTGCTCTTCCAGCGCCTCCCGCACGTCGAGGACGGCGAAGGGGAGCGAGAGGAATTCGGCCACGCGCCGGGCGTCCTCCCCGCCGCCGAAACCGACGTCCAGGTAGAGACAGGAGACGTCGTACGTCTCGGAGAGGAGCGAGGCGGAGACGGCGCTGTCCACGCCGCCGGAGAGGCCGAGAACAACTTTTTCTCTCATGGGGAGACCTCCGATGCGTCTTCCGGGGACGCGCCCGCGCCGGCGCCGGCGCTCAGATAGAGCGCGAGGCCGGCCAGGACGACCGCGCTCCCGGCGGCCTGGGGAACGGTGGGCAGCACGCCGAAGAGGAAATAGGCGAGAAGGCTCGCGCCGATGGGGATAAAGAGCTTGTTCATGGAGATGTAGACGGGCGCGAGATAGCGGACGGCCCAGGCGATGAGCCCGTGGCCGAGGATGGTGGGGAAAATCGCCAGGCACAGGGCCGAGACGGTATTGACGGGGGCGTAGCCCGTGAGGGGCGTGCCGGTTGCAAGGGCCGAGAGGAGGAGCACGGCGCTGCTCCCGCCGTAGGCCAGAAGCGTAAAAACGCCGTTCGTGAGCGTTTTGCGCTGGTGGCTGCCGAAAAGGAAATAAGCGGTAAAGAGCACGACGGCCGCGAGCGCGGCCAGATCGCTCAGAAGCGCGGCGCGGCCGTTCCAGTCGCCGATGATGACGGTGAGGATGCCGGCCGCCGCCACGAGGATGCCCCAAAGCGCGCGGCCCCGGATGGGCTTGTGGAAGAAAAAAACGGAGACGGCGGCCACGAGGACGGCGTCCGCGTTGGCGAGAACAGTCGCCGCCGTGACGGCCCCGCCGAGCTGCACGGAGGCGAAGAAGGCGGCGAAGTGCAGCCCGAGAAGTCCGCCCGCGGCGAGCGTCACGAGTACGTCCCGGCGCGTTAAGGCGCGCAGCGCCGCGCGCTGGAAGACGAGGACGAAGACGAGCATGGCGGCAAAGGCCATGGACATGCGGTAGAGGGCGAGAATGAGCGGCGGCGCGTCGGCAAATTTGACGAGTGAGGGCGCGATGCACATCATGAGCACCGCGAGGACGACGACCAGTTTTTCCTTCATGGCCGCGCCTCTTTCTTCGTGTGCCCGGCGCTCTGGAGATAGACCATGAGTGCGGCGAGGTCGGCGGGCGAGACGCCCGAGATGCGTCCCGCCTGCCCGAGGCTTAAGGGCCTTGCGGCCGCGAGCTTCTGCCGCGCCTCCAGACGCAGCGCCGCGATGGCGGTATAGTCGATATCCTGCGGCAAAAGCCGCCCTTCCATGCGTGAGAACTCCGCCACCTGCGCGGCCTGCCGGCGGATGTAGCCCTCGTATTTCGCGTCCACCTCCACGGCCTCTTTTTCGGCGTGGGTAAGCGCCGGGCGGGAGGGGTCGAAGGGGGCCAGGTCGTCGTAGGAGACGCGCGGCCGGCGCAGGAGGTCGATCAGGCGCACGCCGTTTTTGGCGGGCATTTCCCCGCGCGCGGCGAGCATTGCGTCAAGCGCCGGGGAGGCGGGGAGGCCCGCGGCCTCCAGACGCGAAAGCTCCCGGTGCACGGCTTCGTATTTGGCGCGCACGCGCGCGAGCCGCTCGTCGGAGACGAGCCCGATCGCGTGCCCAAGGGGGCAGAAACGCTCGTCGGCGTTGTCCTGGCGGTGGAGCAGCCGGTATTCCGACCGCGCCGTCATCATGCGGTAAGGTTCGTTCGTGCCCTTGGTCACAAGGTCGTCGATGAGCGCGCCGATGTAGCCCATGCCGCGGTCGATGACGACCGGTGTGAGGCCCCGGATCTTCCGCGCGGCGTTGACGCCCGCGACGAAGCCCTGTACGGCCGCCTCCTCGTAGCCGGAGGAACCGTTGAACTGCCCCGCGCCGTAGAGGCCGGGGACGGCCTTGCACTCGAGCGTGGGGAAGAGCGCCGTCGGGTCCACACAGTCGTATTCGATGGCGTAGGCAGTCCGGGTCATTTCCGCCCGCTCGAGACCGGGGATGGTGTGCAGCATCCGGAGCTGCACGTCCTCCGGGAGGGAGGAGGAGAAGCCCTGCACGTAGAGTTCCTCGGTGTCCAGCCCCATGGGTTCGATAAAAAGCTGGTGGCGCTCCTTGTCGGCGAAGCGTACGACCTTGTCCTCGATGGAAGGGCAGTAGCGCGGGCCGACGCCCTCGATGACGCCGGAGAAGAGAGGCGAGCGCGAGAGATTCTCGCGGATGATGCGGTGCGTCTCCGCGGTGGTGTAGGTGAGGTAACAGACCGCGCGGTTGCGGGGCTTCTCCGTCGTCTCAAAGGAGAAGGGCTCCGCGTCCTCGTCGCCCGGCTGGAGTTCCATTTTGGAGAAGTCCACGCCCCGTCGGAGGATACGCGGAGGCGTCCCGGTCTTGAAGCGGCGGATGGGGAGCCCGAGCTTTCGCAGGGAATCGGTCAGTTCGAGCGCGGCGAACGTCCCGTCCGGCCCGCCGGTCCGGATCACCTCGCCCGTGATGGTGCGCCCGCCGAGATAGGTGCCCGAAGCGAGGACGACGGCCTTCGCGCCGTAGATGGCGCCGCCGTGCGTGCGCACGCCGGAGACCGCGCCGTTTTCGGTGAGGATCTCCGCGACCTCCGCCTGTTTGAGCGAAAGGTTTTCCTGCAGCTCCAGCGTCTGCTTCATGATGCGCTGGTAAGCGCGGCGGTCGGCCTGCGCGCGCAGGGAGTGGACGGCCGGTCCCTTGCCGCGGTTGAGCATCCGGTACTGGATGCAGGCCCTGTCCGCGGCTTTTCCCATTTCGCCCCCCAGAGCGTCGAGCTCGCGCACGAGGTGGCCCTTGCCCGTGCCGCCGATGGCGGGGTTGCAGGGCATGTTGCCCACCGCGTCCAGGTTGATGGTGAAGCAGACGGTCGCGCAGCCGAGCCGCGCGGCGGCCAGCGCGGCCTCGATGCCCGCGTGCCCCGCGCCGACGACGGCCACGTCGAATTGTCCGGCGAAGAAAGTCATATGGTCAGCCCTTTTTCAGCGTAATAACAGGAATCTGCGGGGGGTTGAAGATACGGAAAAGCTTTCCGACGTTGCCGATCCCGCAGGAGACGAACATCCAGCAGCCGTCCTCTTCGAAGAGTCCGGCGTCGTACGCGGGAAAGAAGGTCCGGTCGGTGCTCAGAAGCCCGCCGACAAAAGGCAGGCGCACGATCCCGCCGTGGCTGTGCCCGGCGAGGGTCAGAGGCACACCGCAGGAGACGTAGAGCGGAAAATCCGTGTTCCGATGCGCAAGGAGCAGGACGAACGCGTCGCCGTAGTCCTGCCGGATCGTGTCCATGAGCTCCGGCAGCGTCGTCTGGCCCGCGAGGCCGTTGGGGTCGTCGATCCCCGCGAGGACGATCGTCTCGCCGCCTCGTTCCAGCGTCACGGCCGTCCCGCGCAGGGAGACTACGCCGTTGTCCTTCAGAATGGCGAACAGGTCGCGCGCGACGCCGGCGGCCCACTCGTGGTTGCCCGTGACATAATACGTCGGCGCGATGGCGGCCAGACCCGCGGCGAACTCCGGCACGGCGCAAAGCTGGCTCTCGTCGTCGATGAGATCGCCCGTATAGACGATGAGGTCCGGTTCGAGCGCGGCGACCTTTTTGAGGAGGCGTGCCGTGTTCTTAAAGCCGTGCCCGTCGGAGAGATGCACGATGCGGTAGCCGTCGAAGGCGGCCGGGAGCCCGGCGGGGGAGAGGGAGACCTCCTTGACGGTCAGGCGCGTGTTGCCGTCCCAGAGGAAAAGGGAGAGCAGAAGGAGGCAGACGGGCAAAAGCCACAGGCGTTTCCGCCGTCTGTTTCGCCTGTGCATGCGCCGATCCCTCCGTACGATTGATAACCGGGTAAAGTGTGATGCGTGGATTGTGAAAAATGCGCGGCGCCGCAGCCGCCTCCGGGCGGCAGCGGTCCGGATCCGGGAGCCGGGTGCGCCGCAAACCGGTATAATGACCGACCTGCGGTCATTATGCCACAAACGCGGAGCGTTTCGTGGCATAACGGCATCTCCGGCGGTTCCGTCCGGAGGGCGGGAGCCGGGTGCGCCGCAAACCGGTATAATGACCGACCTGCGGTCATTATGCC
>DAOPLW010000041.1:0-7441 GCA_035391945.1 Oscillospiraceae bacterium
AACGTGGACGCCTCCATCCTGGTCAAATACGGCTACACGATCCCGACCGTCGCCAAAGCCGTGCAGGAGGCCGTCGCGGGCAGCATCGAGGCGATGACCGGCCTTACCGTCGGCAGCGTCAACGTGCAGGTCGCCGGCATCGTGTTCGACCAGCAGGATGGAAAATAAGGCGCGGACAGACCCTTTTCCCCAAGGGTCTGTTTTTCGCGCGGTAAAGTGAGGAGCATGCATGACACGATCCATTGCCCGGGAAATCGCGGTCCATCTCTCCTATGAGCTGGGATTTACCGCCCTGCCCGTGGGAAAGCTGCTGGACGAACGCCTGACCCCGGAGGTCTTCCGGAGCTTCGCGGAGGAGGACGAGCTGTACGCGGAATTTCCCGACGCCGCGCAGGAGGCCTACATACGGAGGGTCGTCTCCGGCGTAGGCGAGCACGGCGCGGAGCTGGACGGCTACATCCAGCGCCACGCGGTCGGCTGGAGCTTTTCGCGCATCTCGCGCACCGCCGCCGCCGTCATGCGCGTGGCGATGTTCGAGATCCTCTATATGCCCGAAATTCCGCACGGCGCCGCCATCAACGAGGCGGTGGAGATCGCCAAGCACTACGAGACCCCGGAGACCGTGAAATTCGTCAACGGCATCCTGGGCACTTTCGTGCGCACGGAGTTTCCGGAGGCGCCATCGGAGACGGAGGCCGGGCCGGACGGCGGGGCGGGGGAACCGTCATGCCGCTGACGCTCGGACTGGACACAAGCAACTACACCACGTCCGCCGCGGTCTTTGACGGCGAAGCGGGGAGGAACGCAGGGCGTCTCCTGCCCGTTGAGCACGGAGCGCTCGGCCTGCGCCAGAGCGACGCGCTCTTTGCGCACGTCAAAGCCCTGCCGGACGTTTTTCTGTCCCTTGCCCCCGGCGCGCCGGACGCGGTGGGGGCATCGGTCCGGCCGCGGGGCGTCCCGGGGTCCTATATGCCGTGCTTTCTCGCGGGGGAGAGCCAGGGGCGCGTGCTTGCCGCGGCCCTCGGCGTCCCCTTTTTCGCTTTTTCGCACCAGGAGGGGCACTTGGCGGCCGCGGCCTTCTCCGCCGGGCATATGGAACTCCTCGACGCGCCGTTTCTCGCGTGGCATCTCTCCGGCGGAACGACCGAGCTCCTCTACGCGGAGCCTTCCGGCGCAAGCATCGCCGCGCGTCGGATCGGGGGGACGGGGGACCTTTCCGCCGGGCAGCTCGTCGACCGGACAGGCCTGCGCCTGGGGCTTCCCTTTCCGGCCGGGAAAGCGCTCGACGCCCTTGCGGCAGCCTCCGACAAGGAAAATTCCTTTGCAGTAAAGCTGCGCGGCCTGGACTTTTCGCTCTCCGGCATGGAGAACAAGGCGGCCGCGCTCGCGGCGGAAAACGGCGCGGACGCGGCGCGGTTCGTCTTTCTGACGCTCGCGGACGTCCTCGCGCGCGCGACGGCGGCCGCGCGGCGGGCCTACGGCGAATTGCCGGTGCTCTTCGCGGGCGGCGTCGCCTCGAGCGGCGTCCTGCGCGCGCGGCTCCGGGGGGACGCATTCTATTTCGCCGCGCCCCGCTACTCCACGGACAACGCCCTGGGCGTGGCGATCCTGACTTACCGGAGGCTCGGCCATGGGACGTAACATTTTAAGCGTCACGCAGGTGAGCGAATACCTGCGTTCCCTCTTCGAGGACGACGCGCTCCTCCGGGCCGTCTTCGTGCGGGGCGAAGTCTCGAACTTCAAGACCTACCCCTCGGGGCACAGCTACTTCACGCTCAAGGACGCGGGCGCGTCGCTCCGGTGCGTGCTCTTCCGCAGGGAGGCGGCGGGACTTCGCTTCCGGCCGGAAAACGGAATGAAAATCATCGCCTTCGGGCGCGTGGCCGTCTACCCGCGCGACGGGCAGTACCAGCTTTACTGCGCCGAGCTCGCGCCGGACGGCCTTGGGGCGCTCTACGCGGCGTTTGAGAAGCTCAAGGCGAAACTCGAGGCCGAGGGCCTCTTCGATGAAGCCCATAAAAAGCCCCTGCCGCGCTACCCGGAGAAGATCGCGCTCATTACCTCCGGCGCGGGCGCGGCGGTGCGGGACATGCTGCGCATCCTCGGCGCGCGCTGGCCGGCGGCGGAGATCGTCCTTTTGCCGGTGCGCGTGCAGGGGAAGGAGGCGCCGGGCGAAATCGCGGCGGCGCTGCGCTACGCCGGGGAGAACCGTGTCGCCGACCTCATCATCACCGGGCGCGGCGGCGGCTCCATGGAGGACCTCTGGGCCTTCAACGAGGAAGTCGTCGCGCGCGCGATCTACGACTGCCCGGTCCCGGTGATTTCCGCCGTGGGGCATGAGCCGGACGTGACCATCGCGGATTTCGTGGCCGACCTGCGCGCGGCGACGCCGTCCAACGGCGCGGAGCTGGCCGTCCCGGACCGGCGCGAGGTGCTGCGGCAGGTTTCGCAGTACCGCGCGCGCATGGAGCGCGCGGTACGCACGCGGCTCTCCGACGAGCGGCGGGCCCTTCTCCAGGCAAAGCGCGCGCTGCGGAGTCCCGAGGCGTACCTCAACGAACGGAAAATGCAGCTGGACGGCTGCGTCCGGCGGCTGTCCGCCTCGCTGCAGCTCGCGCTCCGGGAGGAGCGGCGCAGGCTCGCCGGCGCGGCCGGCAAGCTCGACGCGATGAGCCCCCTCAAGGTGCTCGGCCGCGGCTACGCCATCGCCACGCGCGGCGAAGCGGTGCTAAGGGACGCGGAAACGGTCCGGGCGGGGGAGCGCATCCGCGTGCGGCTGCTCTCCGGCGCGCTCGGCTGCACCGTGGATCAAGTGGAAAAGGAGACATGACCATGGCGACGAAAAAGACGGACTTCGAAGCTTCCATGAAACGTCTGGAGGAGATCGTCTCCAAGCTGGAGAGCGGCGAGGCGACGCTTGAGGAGAGCATGAAGCTCTTCGAGGAGGGCAGCGCCCTCGCGCGCGGCTGCGCCGCGTATCTCGACAAGGCCGAGCAGCGCGTTATGAAGCTCGGACTCGACGGGGAGGAGACGTCTCTTGAAGAAAACTGACGCGGCGGCGGAATACGACCGCTGCCGCGCGCTGGTGGACGAAGCGCTCGCCGGGTACTTTACCGAGGACTGTCCGCAGAAAGGGATTCTGGAAGCCATGCGGTACAGCCTCCTGGCCGGTGGGAAGCGCATCCGTCCGATTCTGACGCTGAAATTCTGCGAGGCGGCGTGCGGCTCGATGGAGCCGGCGCTCGCCTATGCGTGCGCGGTGGAGATGCTCCACACTTACTCGCTCATCCACGACGACCTGCCCTGCATGGACGACGACGACCTGCGCCGCGGAAAACCCACGAACCACAAGGTGTTCGGCGAATGGAGCGCCGTTCTGGCCGGCGACGCGCTGCAGGCGGCGGCTTTTGAGGCCGTACTCGCGGCGAAGAACCCGCCGGAGAGCCGCGCCGCGGCCGCGGCCGCGCTCGCCGGCGCCGCGGGGCCGCGCGGCATCTGCGGCGGTCAGTATCTCGATATGGCGGGGGAGGGCGGGCGCCTCACCGAAAGGGAAGTGACCACCGTCCATACGATGAAAACGGCGGCGCTCCTGCGCGCGGCCTGCGTGATGGGCCTTCTGGCGGCTCCCGGGGCGGCGACGGACGCCGGGCTCCGCGCCGCAGGGGCCTATGCGGACGCCCTGGGGCTCGCGTTCCAGATCCGCGACGATATGCTCGACGTACTCTCCAGCGCGGAGGCGATGGGGAAGAGCGTCGGCTCGGACGCCGGGCGGGGCAAGACGACCTTCGCGACGCTTCTGGGCGCGGAGGGCTGCCGAAAACGCGTGGCGGAGAAAACGGCCGAGGCCAGGCGCGCCGTCCAGGGCGTTTTTCCGGACACGGCTTTTCTGACCTGGATGGCCGACTATCTCATGGGGAGAGAAAAATAATATGGGCGAACTTTTTGAAACGTTTATGGTCGTGAGCTTCGGGATCTCCTGGCCGCTTTCCATCTACAAATCCTATACTTCACGCACGGCAAAGGGGAAGAGCCTCGTTTTCATGGTCTTCATCCTCTTCGGCTACGCCTGCGGCATCGCTTCCAAGCTTCTGGGCGGGCATATCACCTATGTGCTGGCGTTTTACATTCTGAACCTGGTCATGGTCTCCATCGACCTCGGGCTCTACTTCCGGAACCGGAGGCTCGACGCGGCGGACGCGTGAAACCCAAACAGGAAAAACCGGACGCGCCGCACGGCGCGTCCGGTTTTTGTATAAGCGTCTTTCGCCCTGGAAAAACTAGCAGAGATTGCCACGCAAAGGAGAGGGACGTATGGGGGACGACGGGTTCATGCTGGAGCTGGACGACAAGCATCTCCTGCAGTTTGCGGAGAATACGGCGCGTCAGGAGACGAGAACGGGCGGCAGCGGCCGCGCGCGGCGGCAGGCGAAAGCCCGTCTCGCCGCGCTCCGGCATTTCTGCACGCATACGGCCCGGGAGAAGGAGGTCCCCGTGCCGGCCGCGGAGTGGCTGCTGGACAACTGGCATATCACGGAACGCGCGGCGCGCGAGAGTATCGCCGCGCTGCGCGCGGCCGGACGGCTGCCCGTGGCGGCCGCCACGGGCATGCCCATGGTTTCCGAACTCGCCTCCGCCCTCTGCCTTGCCGGCGGCTCGCCCGTCACAAGCGAGCGGCTCTCGGCCTTTCTCGCCGCCGCGCAGCGCGCGCGGCCGCTTTCGGAAAAGGAGCTCTCCGTCTTCCTTCCCGCACTGCGGCTGGCCGTCGTCGCCGCGGCCGCCGAGGGCGCCAAAGGCTGCGAGGACATCCTCGCGCGCCGCGAGCGGGAGGACGACATCTTTCACGCGGAACTCGCGATCTACCGCCTTGCCGCGCAGGGAAAAGGACCGACCGAGCGCCTCCTGGAACAGAAGCGGCAGGCGGACGCGCTGCACGAGCGGCTCTCCGCGCGCATGCGCTGGTGCTTTCAGACCCTGCGCGCGATGGATTCGGCCCGCTTTCCCCTCATCCTGGAGGAGGCGAGCGCGGTGGAACACGCGCTGCGGCGCGACCCGGCGGACGTTTACGCGCGCATGGATGAGGAGAGCCGCGCCCGATACCGCGCCCGCGTGACGCTTTTGGCCAGAGAGCGCGGCATGACCGAGGCGGGCGTGGCCGAGCGGGCCGTGGCGCTCGCCGCGGCCGGCTGCGGCGACGAGCGCCACGTGGGTTATTTTCTCTTTGTCCGGCCGCTGGGAAAGGCCTCGCGGCCTCCGGTCGGCGCGCTCTATGTGGGCTCCATCCTGCTCCTGACGCTTTTTTTTACATTTTTTGCCGGTTATTTCCTGCAGAATTTTTTTGCCGGACTTCTGGTGATTCTGCCTGTCTGGGAGATCGTCAAAAACTGCGTGGACACCCTCGCCGTCCGTTTCACGCCGCCGCGCGGCATTCCCCGCCTGGATCTGCCGGACGGCGTGCCGCCGGAGGGGAAGACCCTCTGCGTCATCACCGCTCTCTTGACGAGCGAGCACGACGGAGAACATTATGTTAACCTGCTGGAGGAATATCGGCTGGCCAACCGCGACGCGGGGGAGAATCTCCTTTTCGGGCTTCTGGCGGATTTGCCGGACGGCACGGCTCCCATGGGCGAGGAGGCGCGGCGGCGGGTGGACGCCGCGGCAAGGGCGGTGGCCGCGTGCAACAAACGAAGCGGGGGCAGCTTCCTGCTGCTCGTCCGGCCGCCGGTTTTCAATCCGGTGGAGGAGCGGTACATGGGCTGGGAGCGCAAGCGCGGTGCCCTTCTGGAACTGACCCGTCTGCTTCTGGGCCGCGAGAGCGGCGTGCATGTCTACACGGGGGGGAAAGCGGCGCTGGGGGGCGTCCGGTTCGTCATCACGCTCGACGCGGACACCAATCTGAACGTCGGCGCGGCGAAGCGGATGGTGGGCGCGATGCTCCATCCGCTCAACCGGCCGAAGCTCGACCGCGCCCGCGGGGTGGTGACGCGCGGCTACGGCGTTTTGCAGCCGCGCGTCTCCCCGTCGCTCCCGGCGGCGGACAAATCCCTCTTCTCGCGCATTTTCGCGGGGCAGGGGGGCGTGGACCCGTACGGAAGCGCCGTGAGCGACGTGTACCACGACCTCTTCGACCAGGGGACCTACGTGGGGAAGGGCATCTTCGACGCGGAGGCGTTCTTCCTGTGCCTGGACGAGCGATTTCCGGAAAACCGCATCCTCTCGCACGACCTCCTGGAGGGCGCGTACCTGCGCGCGGGGTTCTTAAGCGACGTGGAGCTCACCGACGGCTATCCCTATAAGGTCGTCTCCTATTACGCGCGGCTGCACCGCTGGATCCGCGGGGACTGGCAGATCCTGCCCTGGATCGGGCGCAGGGTGAAAACGCCCTATACGAAGGAGCCCAATCCGGTTTCCGCCCTCTCGCGCTTCAAGATCTTCGACAATCTCCGCCGGAGCCTCACGCCCGTCTTTACGCTTGCGGCGCTCTTTCTGGGCATGACCCTCTCGGGCCGCATCTTCGCGGCGGCGGCGGCGGTGGCGGCGCTCTCGGCCGCCTCGAGGCTCCTCATCACGGGCGCGGAGCTGGCGCTGCGGCCCGGCGTGCCGCTCCATACGCGCTACCACTCCGGCATCATGGTGGGGCCGGGGGGCGCGGTGCTCAGGACGCTCCTGCAGCTCCTGCTTCTGCCTTACCAGGCCTGGGTTTCGCTCTCCGCCGCATCGACGGCGCTCTTCCGCATGTTCGTCACGAGAAAGCGGCTCCTGGACTGGACGACGGCCTCCGACACGGAAAAGCGCGGCGCGGACGGCCTTCCGGCCGTTTTTCTCAAGATGCTGCCGGCGGCCGGGATCGGCGCGGCGGCGCTCCTCTTTTCACAGTATCCGGCTGGCCGGGCGGTGGGCGCGGTCTGGGCGCTCGCGCCCGTCTTCGCGTGGCGTCTGAGCCGCTCCGTCACGGGAAAGAAGGCCGCTCCCGAGGGGGACCGGGCGTTTCTCCTGCACCATGCGGCGCTCATCTGGGGCTATTTCCGGGACTATCTCACCGCCCGGGACCATTTCCTGCCGCCGGACAACGTCCAGGAGGCGCCCGCGCCGCAGGTGGCGCACCGGACGAGCCCCACGAACATCGCGCTCGCGCTCCTCTCCGTCGCAGCGGCGGCGGACCTGGAGCTGTGCCGCAGGGACGAGGCGGCGGCGCTCCTGGAAAAGATGCTCGGGAGCCTCGAGCGGCTCGAGAAGTGGCACGGGCAGCCCTACAACTGGTACGACACCCGGACGCTCCGGCCGCTCCGGCCGCGCTACGTCTCATCGGTGGACAGCGGCAACCTCTGCGCCGCGCTCATCGCGCTGCGGGAGGCGCTGCTCGAGTGGGGGGCGGAGGCCCTCGCCGGGCGGGCGGGCGCGCTCGCGGACGCGATGGAGCTCGAAGCGCTCTACGACCGGACGA
>DAOPLW010000042.1:0-7360 GCA_035391945.1 Oscillospiraceae bacterium
TACGGCTTCGCCTCGTATCCGCGCCGCACGCTCTGCACCGCGGGCACTCCCGTCTACTTTGCCGCCGTGGAGGGCGGCGCCGCCTTGACCGCAGCCCTGGCGCCAACCGAGACGCTCGCCTGGCCGCTTTCCGAGGGCGAGGAGGCGAAGGCCGTCTTCTCCGTACCGGACACGCTGCGCGCGCCCGTGACGGCGGGGCAGGAGGCGGGCACCGTAACCTATTATCTGAACGGTGAGGAGATCGCCTCGTGTGCCCTCGCCGCGGTCAGGGACGTTCCCGTCCCTCAGCCGCAGCACAAGAGCTTCCTGGAGCGCCTGCGCGACCTGTTCGGAAGTTAGATTATATAATTATGTAAACTAAAGGAGGCGATCAGTACGGCGGAGAAATTGCAGAAGCTGCTCGCGTCGTGCGGCGTCGCCTCCCGCCGGCGTGCGGAGGAGCTGATCGCCCTGGGGCGCGTGACGGTAAACGGCGCCGTCGCGAAACCGGGCGACCGCGCGTCCCTGGAGGCGGACGAGATCCTCGTGGAGGGAAAAGCCGTCGCGCCGCCGGCGGCGCGGACGTATCTCATGCTCAACAAGCCGCGCGGCTATGTGTCGACCCTTTCCGACGAGAAGGGGAGAAGGACGGTCGCACAGCTCGTGGAGGGATGCGGCGCGCGTGTCTTTCCGGTGGGGCGGCTGGACCTCTCCTCCGAGGGCCTGCTCCTTATGACCGACGACGGCGCGCTCGCGCAGCGCCTGGCCCACCCCTCCCACGAGGTGGAAAAGGAATACGTCGCCTGGGTAACGGGCGGCGTGGACGCGGCACTCCCCATGCTGCGCGGAAGGCTCACGCTGGACGGGAAGCTCCTCGCCCCGGCCTTGGTACATATAAAATACGCGGACGCGCAGGGCGGTGTTCTCACCGTCGTGATCCGCGAGGGAAAAAACCGGCAGGTGCGCAGGATGTGCGAACTGGCCGGTCTGCACGTGACGCGTCTCAGGCGCGTGCGGGAGGGTCCGCTGCGCCTGGAGGACCTCCCGGCCGGTTCCTGGCGCCGTCTGACGGAGGCCGAGGTAAACGCGCTTCTGGGAAAGGAGAGCTCGAAAACTTGCAAATTATAGAGACCAGCGCCCTTACCGACGCGCAGAAAAAAGAAGTGACGGCGCTCCAGACGCTCTGCCGGGCGGCGGACGGTCTGCGGTGCGAAGTGTATTTGTCAAGCGAACTCAACTTCGACCCGGACATACCGTGTTTTTATCTGGGCTATGAGGCGGGAGAGCTTGCGGCGTTTCTGACCGTCTTCCTGCCCAGCCGGCGGGAGGGTGAGGTTTTGGGCTTCACCGCGCCCGGGCGGCGGCTGGAAGGGCGGTTCCGCGCGCTCCTGCGCGCGGCGGCCGAAAGCGTCTCCGCGCACGGCGTGCCGCGCCTGCTGCTGCGGGTGGAATCGGCGAGCGAGAGCGGAAGAAAAGCTCTTTCGCACTTCGCCCCGGCGCTCTTCGACCATGCGGAAAACCGTCTTGTCTGCCGGTCGCCGGGCGGGGCGAATCCGCCGGGCCCCATAGCCGGATACGTCTTACATACGGCGTCGGAAGCGGACGCGGAAACCTACGCGGCGGTCATGCGCGACGCCTTCGGGGACGGCGCCGGGGAAGCGGAGCGCTATTTCCGCCGAATTCTGGAGGCGCCCGATCGGGAAGCGCTCATGCTTCTGAAAAACGGGGAGCCGATCGGCGTTTGCAGCATCCATTATGAGGCGGAGCACGCCTTTCTCTACGGGCTCGGCGTCCGCCCGGACCGCCGGGGGCAGGGATGCGGGCGCGCGCTCCTGGACCTCGCCCTCCTGCGCGCTTCTCTGCGGCGTGAAACGGTGTTTCTCGACGTGGACACGGAGAACCCCTCCGCGTTGGGATTGTATTTCTCCCGTGGATTCCTCCCGGTGTTCCGGGAAGATTACTACGCGCTCGCGCTCACGCCGGAGCGCCTGGCCGCGCTCTGACGCTTTGCAGGAGAATTACGGATTTCTTGCAAAATGCTCTTGCATTTTTAGAGCGGGCCCGGTATGATAAGAAGAGCGACAAAGATCGAGAGGAGGCCTCCAAACGATGCCGAAAGACATACTCTCCCTGATTTCAAACAATATGGGCGGATTTTCCAAGGGGCAGAAGCTCATCGCGAACTATATTCTCAGTTCCTATGACAAGGCCGCGTTCATGACGGCCAGCCGTCTTGGAAAGACGGTCCACGTCAGCGAGTCCACGGTGGTGCGTTTCGCCAGCGAACTCGGCTATGACGGCTATCCCAGCATGCAGCGTGCGCTGCAGGAGATGATCCGCAACAAACTCACGAGCCTCCAGCGCATCGAGGTCACGAACGACCGGCTGGGAAACCACGACGTGCTGACCGCGGTTTTTCAGACGGATATCGAGAAGCTGCGCATGACCGCCGAGGAGATCGACCGCGCCGCGTTCGGCAGGGCCGTGGATACCATCGTCGGCGCGCAGCGCATCTACATTATGGGTTCCCGTTCCTCGACGCCGCTGGCAAGCTTTTTGTTTTTCTATTTCAACCTCATCTTCGAGGACGTCGTGCTCATCAACAGCAACTCGCTCAGCGGCGCGCTCGAACAGATGCTTCGCATTGGCCAGAGGGACGTTCTTGTGGGCATCAGCTTCCCGCGCTATTCCCGCGAGACGGTGCGCGCCATGCAGTTTGCCGCGGACCGCGGCGCTTCCACCATCGCCGTGACGGACAGCGTCGATTCGCCGCTCGCGAGCCGCGCGGGCGTCACGCTTCTGGCCAAGAGCGACATGGTCAGCTTCCTCGATTCCCTCGTGGCGCCCCTGAGCGTCCTCAACGCGCTCATCGTCTCCGTCAGCCGGCACATGAACGACGACATCTCCCGGACCTTCAGCACGCTCGAACGCATCTGGGACGAGTACGAGGTTTACGAGCGTTCCGATGGGGAATAATATTATTGTCGTGGGCGCGGGGCCTTCCGGCATGATGGCCGCGCTTACGGCCGCGGAAAGCGGCGCTTCCGTTGCACTCGTCGAACGCAACGAGAAAGCCGGCCGCAAGCTGTACATCACGGGAAAAGGCCGCTGCAACTTAACAAACGACTGTACCGCGGCCGAGGCGCTGGAAAATGTGCCGCACAACAGTCGTTTTCTCTATGGCGCCATGACCCGGTTCCCGCCGGCGGCCACAAAGGAGAAATTCACCGCCCTCGGCGTACCGCTCAAGACCGAGCGCGGCCGGCGCGTCTTTCCCGTCTCCGACCGTTCGGCAGACGTGATCGACGCGCTGGTGCATGCTCTGCGCCGCGCGGGCGTCCGGACGGTTCACGCGCATGCGGAGGGCCTCCTCCTTGAGCGCGGCGCGGTGCGGGGCGTCCGGACGGACGCGGGGGATCTGCGCGCGGACGCCGTGGTCCTCGCCACCGGCGGGCGGAGCTATCCCGCCACCGGCTCCACGGGGGACGGCTACGTCTTCGCCCGGCAGGCGGGGCACACGGTCATGGAACCCCGGCCTTCCCTGGTGCCGCTGGAGATCGTGGAGGAGGACTGCGCCCGCATGCAGGGCCTCTCGCTCCGGAACGTCTCGCTCAAAGTGAAAAATCAAAAAAAGAAAGTCGTGTACGAGGGCTTCGGCGAGATGCTTTTCACGCATTTCGGCGTCTCCGGCCCTCTGATTTTAAGCGCCAGCGCCCATATGCGGGAACTGGGGAAGGAGTCCTACCGGCTTATCATCGACCTCAAACCCGCGCTGGACGAGAAGGCGCTCGACGCGCGCCTTCTGCGCGAGTTTGCCGAAAATCCGAACCGCGATTTTCAGAACGTGCTCTCCTCGCTCGTCCACCGGCTCATGATCCCCGTCGTTCTCGCGCGCACGGGCGTCGCGCCGGAGACGAAGGCCAACTCCGTCACACGGGAGGAGCGCCGGCGTCTGCTCGAGCTCCTCAAGGGCCTGACGTTTACCGTCCGCGGCGCGCGGCCCATTGAGGAGGCCATCGTCTCCTCCGGCGGCGTAAAGGTCTCGGAGATCGACCCTTCCACCATGGCCTCCAAGCTTGTGCGGGGACTCTATTTCGCGGGCGAGCTCATCGACGTGGACGCCTACACCGGCGGCTTCAACCTCCAGATTTCCTGGGCCACAGGACATCTGGCGGGGGAGAGCGCCGCAAAATACAACCCGGTCCCGTCCGGGGACAAGTCTTGACATTGGGGGACATACCATGCGAAGCATCGCCATCGACGGCCCGTCCGGCGCCGGCAAAACAACCACGGCGAAAGCCCTGGCCAGGGAACTGGGTTTTCTGTACGTCGACACCGGCGCCATCTACCGCGTCGTTGGGCTTTATGTAAACCGAAAAGGCGTCGATCCGCACGATGCCGGCGCCGTGACGGCGCTGCTGCCGGAGATTGAGATCGGCCTGCGCCACGGAAAAGACGGCGCGCAGATCATGCTGCTGGGCCACGAGGATGTGACGCAGGTGATCCGTGCTTCCGAGATTTCGCGCTTCGCCTCGGCCGTCTCGGCCATTCCGGAGGTGCGCGCGTACCTCATGGAGATGCAGCGGAGCCTTGCCCGCGCACACGACGTGGTCATGGACGGCCGGGACATCGGCACCGTGGTTCTGCCGGACGCGGACCTGAAGATCTTTCTCACCGCCGCGCCCGGAAAGCGTGCCGAGAGGCGGTATAAAGAACTGCTCGAGCGGGGTGCCGGGACGGATTACGAGACCGTGCTGAAAGAGCTCAGCGAGCGCGACGCCAACGACTGCGGCCGCGCGGCCGCGCCGCTGCGGCAGGCGCCGGACGCGCTGCTGGTGGATACGGGCGAGCTCACTTTCGAGGAGACGGTTTCGCTGCTCGCCCGCATCGCCCGGGAGAGGCTGGGCCTATGAACCTGTTCTACAGATGCGCGGTCGCGATCGTGGGGAATCTCTTCCGGCTGCTCTATCCGATGCACTTTATCGGACGGGAAAACATCCCCGCGTCTCCGTTTCTCATCTGCGCCAACCACAGTGCCTTCAGCGATCCGTTTTTTGTCGCGGTGGGCTTTACGCCGCGCCGCGATCTTCGCTTCATGGCAAAGACCGAACTCATGGAGCTGCCGGTGCTCGGCCCCATTCTGCATTGGCTGGGCGTCTTCGGCGTGGAACGCGGGAAGTCCGACCTGTCGGCCGTCAAGACCGCGCTGCGCTGCCTCAAAAACGGAGAAAACGTCGCGATCTTCCCGCAGGGCACGCGCTATAAGACCAAAGCGCAGAGCGGCGCGGCGCTCCTGGCTCTCCGCGCCGGGGTCCCGGTGGTTCCGGTATTCGTACCGGTTAATAAGCGATTTTTCCGCCGCAATACGGTGGTCATCGGCGCGGCGTACCGTCCGCAGGCGCCGGAAGGTCTCGGCCGGGCGGAAGGCTATCAGGCCGCCGCGGACGAGATCATGTCCCGCGTCTGGGCGCTGGGCGGCATTGAGCCGACGGCGAAAAGGAGGAGGACATGAAGGAACTCATCCTGGCAGAGAGCGCGGGCTTTTGCTACGGCGTGAAGCGGGCGGTCGATCTCGTCGAGGCCGCCGCCGCGGAAGGGAAGAAGGCCGTGATGCTCGGGCCCGTCATCCACAACGCCATCCTTGTGGATGCGTTGGGGAAAAAAGGGATTCCGTGCGTTTCGCACGTGGAGGACGTCCCGCCGGGCACGGCGGCGATCATCCGCTCCCACGGCGAGGGGGCGGATGTCTACGAGTCGCTTTCCGCGCGCGGCATCCCCGTTCTGGACGCCACCTGTCCCAACGTCGCGCACATCCACAGGATCGTCGCCGGGGCGGAGAAACAAGGCCGGCAGGCCGTCGTCATCGGCACGCGCACGCATCCGGAGGTGCGGGCCATCGCTGCCTGGTGCAAAAGCCCGCTGGTCTTTGAAAATGCTTCGGAATTGGACGAATGGCTCTCCTCGCCGGAGCGGGACCGCACGGTCCCGGTGACGATGGTATCGCAGACCACCTCCACTCGCGGCATCTGGGACCCGTGCGTGGAAAACTTAAAAAAACAGTGTACAAACTGCGAAATATTTGATACAATATGTGGCGCTACCGCTCAGAGGCAAACAGAGGCGCAGCGGCTCGCTGCCCGCTGTGACGCCATGATCGTGATCGGCGACCCGAAAAGTTCCAACACAAAACGCCTGGCGGAGCTCTGCGCGGCGGAATGTCCGTTGGTTTTGCGGATCGAGCAGGCGGAGGAACTGGACCCTTCCCGCTTCGAGCACGCGCGGGTCGTCGGCATCACGGCGGGCGCGTCCACCCCCGCGTGGGTAATAAAGGAGGTCTATGACAAGATGAGCGAGGAAATTAAGGATATGGGAAGCGAAGAGATTACGAACGTGGAGAAGGAAGAGTCCTTTGCCGAGCTGTTGGAGCAGTCCATCAAAACGCTGAATAACGGAGAAAAGGTAACCGGTACCGTAACCGCCGTCACCCCCACCGAGATCCAGATGGACGTGGGGACAAAACACGCCTGCTACATACCGGTGGACGAGTTTACCGACGATCCCTCGGCCAACATCAACGAGCTGGTCAAGGTCGGCGATGAGATCGAAGCCTTCGTCGTCCGCGTCAACGACGTGGAGGGCGTGGCGACCCTGTCCAAAAAGCGTCTGGATACCGTGAAGAGCTGGGACGACATCGAAGCGGCGGGCGACGAGCACGCCATTGTCGAGGGCATCGTCACCGAGGAGAACAAGGGCGGTATCGTGGTCTCCGTGCGCGGCGTGCGCGTGTTCGTGCCCGCCTCCCAGACGGGGCTTCCCAAGGACACTCCGATGTCCGAGCTCATCAAGAAGAAGGTAAAGCTGCGCATCACCGAGGTCAACCGCTCCCGCCGCAGAGCCGTCGGCTCCATCCGCGCGGTCCTCTTTGAGGAGCGCCGCGCCGCTTCCGAAAAGGTCTGGAACGAGATCGAGGCCGGCAAGCATTACGACGGTACGGTCAAGTCTCTCACCTCCTACGGCGCGTTCGTGGACATCGGCGGCGTGGACGGTATGGTCCATATCTCCGAGCTGAGTTGGAGCCGCATCAAGCACCCCTCCGAGGTCGTGGCTCCCGGCGACAAGGTGGATGTCTATGTCATCGGCTTTGACAAGGAGAAGAAGAAGATCTCCCTCGGCATGAAGGACCGTAGCAAAGATCCCTGGACCGTCTTCACCGGCACCTACGGCGTCGGGAGCGTGGCCGAGGTCAGGGTGGTCAAGCTCATGACGTTCGGCGCCTTTGCCGAGATCGTACCGGGTGTGGATGGTCTCATCCACATCTCCCAGATGGCGATGCACCGCATCGACAAACCGTCCGACGTGGTGCATGAGGGCGACAAAGTCA
>DAOPLW010000043.1:0-7247 GCA_035391945.1 Oscillospiraceae bacterium
TCACCAAGCATATGTTTCTCTTCGCGCAGCTCGTGGATCTGATGGTCCTCTCCGTCGCGGCCGCCGCTCTGGCGGCGCTTTCGGAACGCCGCCTCGACCGGCGGGCGTTCGGGTGCGCGGCCATGGCCGTGTGCCTCGCGCTGACCCCCGTAAAAAACGCCGCGGCGGGCTTTCTGGAGGAGCGCCGGACCCACGGGGGCCTGGAGGCCGGCGCCTATGTGGCGTTTGGGAAATACGCCGGGAAAACGCTCCGCTGGCGGGTAACGGAAGCCGCGGACGGCACGGCGACGCTGCTGTGCGCGGAGCCGGTCGACGAGATGTTATTTTCAGACGGCGGCAACGCGTGGGAGACGGCCGGTCTGCGCGCCTGGCTGAACGGTCCCTTCCTGACTGATTTCTCGGAGGAGGAGCTTGGCCTCATGCGGCAGATGCGGACCGTCGTTCTGCTCTCCCGCGCCGAAAAAGCCCTGGCGACGGCCGGAGACCGCGACTTTTACTGCACCCAGATCCCGTCGCTCGCCGCCCGCGGCTGCGAAGAGGCGTACCGGACGGAGGTCACCGACCTGGTGACGCTGCCGGACATCCGCATGATTTCGGATCTTGCCGCCAGAAGCGCGGATCTTTCGCAGCGCGGCGCATACTGGCTGCGCACCCCCTACTTCAACAACGGCTACCTGGTCCGCTGCGTCTTCCCGGACGGCTATGTCTACTTCCGCGCGGCGGATGCGACTGCTGCCGTCCGCCCTGTGATCCGGATTGCCGCCGCAGACCCTGTCGGCGGCTCCGGCAGCGTTTCCGATCCGTTCCTGCTCTCCGGGGACTAGAGCGTTCACACGATCCGAAATGCTCAGATGCCAGGAAAATATAACGCGGTATGGCGCAAAATTTACCGAAAGATGGGTGTTGCGCGGTGATGTGAACACGCTCTGGCTGCCCGCGGCGGGGAGAGGCGGGAGACCCCCGGCGCAGGCGCTTTCCCCGCAAACGGAACGGCAAGGGAACGGAGCGTCCTCAGAAGAAGACGCTCCGTTCCGATATAGAACGTAAAAGCGCGGCGTCCGCCGGGAGTTTCCCGGGCGTGCCGTGACCGGATGTCAGGAATTACAGACAGGCCCGCAGCAGCAGCGCCAGCTATTGCCGGTCCAGACCCAGCCGCAACGCCACCAGCGGCGGCAGCATCTACACCACATAGGTACACCTCCTTTCAGCGGGGTATGTACCCTGGTGCATCAGCCGCTACAGCCCATTATATCCAGACGGGGGCTCCAAGGTGATTCAGGCCGGAGAGGCCCGCGCGATGCGCCGCGGAGCGTGCCGCGTGCGCCTGCGCGGCACGCGGAAGCGCGCGGCGCGGCAATCTTTCGCCGGATAAGGCGGAAAGGTTCTCCGGACAGATAAAAACCGGCCCGGACACGCCGTGTCCGGGCCGGTTCTGATTTCCGTCAGTGGATATCCGAGCTGCTCCCGTCGCTGCCGAAGGGGTTGCTATACCAGCCGCCCCAGGGGTTATAGAGACTATCGTCCTGCGTGGAGGAAGTCTCCGACTGCGTGGAGGTGTCCTCCGTGAGCTCTTCCGGCACCTCCTCGTCAAAGGTGATGGAAAGGGCCAGCGTCTCGCCGGAGCGCACGATGGTTACCGTCGTGGTGTCGCCCGCCTTGTAGTCCTTTTTGGCCTCGTTGAGCTCGCTCGCGGTGGTGATGTCCGTGTCGCCCAGCTTGGTGATGACGTCGCCCTTCTGGATTCCGGCCTTCTCGGCCGCGCTGCCGCTCTCCACGCTGCTGACGTAGACGCCCACGGTGAGGCTGTACTGGCGGGCCATGTTCTGCGTCACGGTCACGGGCGTGATGCCCATGTAGGCCTTGCCGGTCACATAGCCGTTTTCCATGATATCTTCCACGAGAGGCAGGATGTCGTTGAGCGGGATTGCGAAGCCCAGGCCCTCGACGCCGGTGTCCTCATACTTGGCCGAGACGATGCCGATGACTTCACCGTAGGAATTAAAGAGGGGCCCTCCGGAGTTGCCGCCGTTGATGGCGCAGTCCGTCTGCAGCATGTTGTAGGTCGCGCCGTCGATGGTCACCGAGCGGTTCACCTCGCTGATCATGCCGCCGGTGTAGGTGAAGGTCAGCTCGCCCAGAGGATTGCCGATGGCGGTGACCGATTCGCCCACGATCACGTTGTCCGAGTCGCCGAGCACCACGGGGGTAAGGCCCGTCGCGTCGATCTTCAGGACCGCGATGTCACTGTCCTCGTCGGAGCCGACGATCGTGGCGTTGTAGGAACTGCCGTCATAGAGGCTCACGGTCACGGTGGTCGCGCCGTCGATGACGTGCTGGTTCGTCAGGATGTAGCCGTCCTCGGAGACAATGAAGCCGGAGCCGGCGGTCGGGGTGCTCACGGTCTGGCCGAAAATATTGGTCTCCGTGACCTCGGTGGTGATGCCGACCGTCGAGGCGACGTAGGCCGCGTAGATCTCCGCGGGCGTCATCGTCTGGCCGTTATTGACGGTCGTGGTGGTGACGCTTATGGGGTCGTGCGTCCCCGTGGTGAGCGTGGTCGAGCTTTCACCGCGGCTGCCGAGGTACATCGTAACGCCCGTGCCGGTCGCGCCGCCCGCCACCGCGCACGCAAGGCAGAGTGCCGCGATCTTAAGTCCCAGGCGCTTCTTTCTCCTCCTTGGCGCTCCGCCGTGGAATTCCGGCTCGGCCGGATGCGGCGCATCCCTGCGTCCGGACTCGAAAACAGCATCGTTGTAATCTTCGTACATGGTGCATGATCTCCTCTCACGAAACACGAAACTGGATGAATTTCAAATGGTTTGCCTTGGGGTTCCCTTGGTTTTTACAATTGTTATCTTATCCAATGTTTGTGACAAAATCATGAAGAAAATGCAAAGAAATAAAGAAATAAAAGCGGAGCCGCGCTGCGGCTCCGCTTTTTTATATTTCCTCTTCCCATGTCTTCCAGACGTCCGGGCGGTAGCCGACGGTGGCGCGCTTCCCGCAGCGGACGACGGGCGTCCGGATGAGCGAGGGATCCTCCAGCAGCTTTTCGAAACGGTCGGCGTCGTAGGCCAGGTGCCTCACGAGCGGCGCGGACGGGTGCTTCTCGTCCAGCAGCGCCTCCACGGGCCCCACGGCGGCAAGGACGCTCTGGAGTTCCCGGCGCCCCATGCCGAAACGGGGCAGGTCGATGCTCTGGAACTTGACGCGGCGCTCCTTGAAGTAACGCTCGGCCTTTTTCGTGTCGAAGCACTTGCCCTTCCCGAAAATCTGGATGTTCACGCGCGACCCCTATCTTCTGCGCTTCCCGTCGCCGGGGAGCGTGATATAGTAGGGCTTCATGAGGCTCGGCTGCTCGGTGGAGTCCTTCTGATGGTCGTGCGGCGCGGTCTGCTGGTACCGCGCCGGGCCCCGCTCCGCGTTTCTTCCCGGCCCGGTTCTCTTCGCGGCCGGGGCCTTTTTCGGCGCGGCGGGAGCGCCGGTCCTCGCAGCCCTTTTCGTTCCGGGCTTCGGCGCGGCGCTGCGTTTCTCCCCGGCCGCCTTCCCTGCGGCGGGCCGCGCGGCTTTTTCCGCCTTCGCCGCGTGGCGCGCGGCGGCGTCCGCCTCCTGCTGCGCGGCGTGCGCGGCGCGCTCGGCTTTCCGGGCGACCGCGTTCTCCTTGTTGATCCGGTCCTGCTCGCGGTGCGCTTCCTTGAGCGCCGCACGCTTGGCGCGTTCCGCTTCGTCGGCCCCGGCCGCGCGCGCCCGCCTGGGCCGGGCGGGAACCGCGCCCGCCGCTTTCGCCGGCGCGTCCTTCGGCACGGAGAAGTTCTTCATGGGGTAGGGGTTGTCCTCCCGGACGGGCACTTTTCTCCCCAGGAGCTTCTCGATGTCCTTCAGATACGGCAGTTCCTCCGCCTCCGCAAAGGAGATCGCCACGCCGCCCTTCCCCGCGCGGCCGGTGCGGCCGATGCGGTGGACGTAGGTCTCCGGGACGTTCGGCAGGTGGTAGTTGACGACGTGCGACAGGTCGTGGATATCAAGCCCGCGCGCGGCGATATCGGTCGCGACGAGCGCGCGCAGCGTACCGTTCTTAAAGCCCTCCAGCGCCGCCTGCCGGGCGCTCTGGGACTTGTTGCCGTGGATGGCGGCCGCGGCGATGCCCGCCGCGCCGAGCTCCCGGGCCACCTTGTTCGCGCCGTGCTTCGTGCGCAGGAACACCAGCGCGGAGGAGACCGAGGGGTCGGAGAGGATGTGGATGAGGAGCTTGGATTTGTTCCCCTTGTCCACGAAGCAGACCTCCTGGCGGATCACCTCCACGGGCGAGGAGACGGGGTCCGCCTCCACGCGGACGTAATCGTGCAGGAGCTCATTCACGAGCCCCATGACCTCCGGCGGCATCGTCGCGGAGAAGAGCATGGTCTGCCGTTTTTCAGGCAGCAGCTTCAAAATGCGCTTCACATCGTGGATGAACCCCATGTCGAGCATCCGGTCCGCCTCGTCAAGCACGAGGATCTCCACGCTTGAGAGATCGAGGAGCTTCTGCCCCGCCAGGTCGAGCAGGCGCCCCGGGGTGGCCGTGAGGATATCCACCCCCCGCCGCAGGGCGGTCTCCTGCGGCTTCTGGGACACGCCGCCGAAAATGACCGCCGGGCGCAGGGGCAGATGGCGCCCGTAGAGCCGAAAGCTCTCGTCGATCTGGAGGGCCAGTTCGCGCGTGGGCGTGACGACGAGCGCGCGGATGCGCCGGCGGCTGCCCTCCGCGGACAGGCGCTGCAGGATCGGCGCGGCAAAGGCGCAGGTCTTGCCGGTACCCGTCCGCGCGCAGCCGAGCACGTCTCTTCCGGCGAGCGCCGGCGGGACGGCCTGCTCCTGGATGGGCGTGGGGGTGGTGTAGCCCGTCTCGCGCAGCGCGTCTAAAATCGGCTTCACTAATTTTAAGTTTTCAAATGTCATAAATTTCCGTTCTTTCCTTATAAATTGCTTTTTCGTACGGCCGGACAGGCCCCCCGGCGGCCCGCCCGGCAAAGAGAACTGCAAAACCGGGCGATGCCCGGATCAAAACGATTGTGGGATCGGCCGGGCTACAGGCCCAGCGGGCCGAGAAGGCGTCCGACGGCGTCCCAGTATGCCTCCGGCGCGCGGTCTACGGCGCCCATATGACCGGCGCCCTCCACCAGGAGGCGCGCCCTCGCACCCGGCTTCGCGGCGTAGAGCCGCTCCATCATCTCCGGGGGGATGTAGCGGTCCGCGTCTCCGTGGACAAAAAGGATCGGAATACGCGCCTTTTTCACCTGGGCGAGCGCATCCGCCTCCCGCAGGCCGTAGCCGGCCCGCGCGCGGGTCACCGCGTCCAGGGGCCGCATCATCAGACGCGGCGGCACGTGGGGATAGCGGTGCGCCGCCTGATCGCGCAGCTCGTCCCACGCGGAGGTAAACGCGCAGTCGCTCACAGCCGCGCGCACGTTCTCCGGAAGCGTTTCCCCCGCCGCCATGAGGACCGCCGAAGCGCCCATGGACACCCCGTGGAGCACGATCTCCGCCTCCCGGTCGCGCAGGAGAATCCAGAAAAGCCAGCCGAAAAGGTCCATGCGGTCGTGCCAGCCCATGGCGATATACCGCCCTTCGCTCTCCCCGTGGCCCCGCAGGTCGGGGAGCAGCACCTGGTACCCCCGCTCGTGGTACCAGCGGGCGTACACGCCCATCCGCTCCGCACGGCTCATGTACCCGTGGACGCAGACGGCCCAGCGGTGCGACGGCTCCGCCGCGGGCAGAAAAATCGCCGAGAGGCGAAGGCCGTCCCGCGCGTCGATGGTCACGCGGCTGCGGGCGGGCGCATCCGCGAGCCAGGCGTCAGCCGCGTGCCGCGCCGTCCGGTCGTTCCCGTCGCGCAGGCCGCGCAGGGCCCCGCGCTTGTCCCGCCGCGGGTCGAGGACGGCGCCGTAGAAGTGCGCTCCCACGCCGACCCATGCCGCGCCGATAAGCGCCGCCGCAGACAGAAACCGGCCGGCCTTCACCACGTTTCCCTCCCCGCGACGGTGTTTCCATCGAATCCAATCGGTATAGTATACCACATTTTTCCGCCATCTACAATCGATTGCCGCTTTTTTTCGTATTCCTGTCTATTTTTACAAAAAATGAAGCGCGGGAAACGCCTTCTTGCATTTTTATGGGGAATTTACAATTTTAGGCAATTTCAGGGGCAAGGCACTTTACTTTCCAAATTCTGCATGCTAAAATAATTCGCAATAGTTCGCCCCATTCGCGCATAAACTTGCAGGAAGAAGGTTTCTTTCTTGCGTATTGCAAAGATCCAGGTCGCCGCGCTTGCATTGCCGCTCTCGCGTCCCTTCAAAACCGCGCTGCGCACGGTCGATTCCCTGTGCGATGTGGCCGTGCGCGTCACGGCCGACACGGGCGAAACCGGTTATGGGGAGGCGCCGCCCACGGCTGTCATCACGGGCGAAACCACCGCCTCGATCCGTTCGGCCGTTCTCGACTACATAAAGCCCGCGCTCCTCGGCCGCGATCCGGAGGACCTGGAGGACGTGATGGCGCGGCTGCGCTCATGCATGGTGCACAACACCTCGGCCAAGGCGGCCGTGGACATGGCGCTCTACGACCTCGTGTGCAAGCACCGGGGCGTCCCGCTCTACCGTTTTCTGGGCGGCGCGCGGGAGCGCTTCGAGACGGACATTACCATCTCGGTAAATCCCGTGCCGGAGATGGTCGCCGACAGTCTGGACGCCGTAAGGCGCGGTTTTCGCTGTTTGAAAATCAAGGTCGGCAAGGAGGGCCTGGGGGACGTCGCGCGCGTGGCGGCCGTCCGGAAAGCGGTGGGCGGGAACGTGACGCTTCGCGTGGACGCCAACCAGGGTTATTCGGCCGCGGAAGCCGTCGCCGTCATCTCCCGCATGGAGGCCGATGGACTTGACATCGAGCTCGTCGAACAGCCGGTCCCGGCGGAGGATTTCGACGGGCTTCTCGCCGTGACCCGCGCGGTCAAAACGCCCGTTCTCGCCGACGAGAGCGTCTTCTCCCCCGCGGACGCCCGGCGCATCCTCGACGCGCACGCGGCCGACCTCATCAACATCAAACTCATGAAGACCGGCGGCATCCATGAGGCGCTGCGGATCTGCGATCTGGCCGAACGCGCGGGCGTCACGTGCATGATCGGCTGCATGCTCGAGAGCAAGCTCTCCGTTTCCGCCGCGGTCCATCTGGCGGCGGCGCGGGCCGTCATCACCCGCGCGGACCTGGACGGC
>DAOPLW010000044.1:0-7242 GCA_035391945.1 Oscillospiraceae bacterium
CGAGATGCGCGTCATTTTCGCGCGCGAGTTCAAGCTTCTCTCGGAGAGTTTCAGCCGGACGTTTCAGGAGCTCTTCGGCGGCGGCCGCGCGACGCTGGAGCTCGAGGACGGCGCGGATGTCCTGGAGAGCGGCATTGAGATCAAGGCCCAGCCGCCCGGCAAGGCGCTCAAGACGATTACGCTCCTCTCGGGCGGCGAGAAGGCGTTCGTGGCCATCGCGCTCTACTTCGCGATTCTGAAGGTCCGCCCCACGCCGTTTTGCGTCATGGACGAGATCGAGGCGGCGCTGGACGACGCGAACGTCACCCGCTTCGCGCATTACCTGCGCACCATGTCGGGCAAGACGCAGTTCATCGTCATCACGCACCGCCGCGGCACCATGGAGGAGGCCGACGTACTCTACGGCGTGACGATGCAGGAGCAGGGCGTGAGCCGGATGCTGACGCTGAGTCTCGGGGACGTGGAGAAAGAACTCAAGCTCGGCTGACGCCGGGAAGCGCGTCGGTCGGCGAAGGGCGCGTCGGCAGGAGCGCCGCGCGCCGCAGGGCGGAGCCGTAAGAGCCGCGCCCCGCCGAAATATACGCGCCGGCAGGGGCGCCACATCAATTTCCGGGCGCGGGCGGAACGCTTCGGCGCATGCCGCGCCCCGCATGGAGGACCGTATGGGATTTCTGGACAAAATCAAAAGCGCGCTCGGCGGGAAGGGCATTCTCTCCGCTTTTTCGGCCGTCGACGAGGATTTTTACGAGGAACTGGAGGAGAAGCTGATCCTCTCGGACCTGGGGATGGAGACCTCGCTCCTGGCCGTGGAGAAGCTGCGCGAGCGCGTAAAGGGCGAAAAGCTCCGCGAGCCGGAGGCCGTGCGCGCGGCGCTGCGGGACATTCTCGCGGGCTTCCTTGCGGCGGGGGAGCCCTCGCTCGACCTCTCCACGAAGCCGTCCGTGGTGCTCGTCATCGGCGTCAACGGCGTGGGGAAGACCACGACCATCGGCAAGCTCGGGGCGCGGCTGCACGGGGAGGGCAAGCGCGTGCTCTTCTGCGCGGCGGATACCTTCCGCGCGGCGGCGGCAGATCAGCTGGAGATCTGGGCCGGGCGCGCCGGGGCGGAACTGGTGCGACAGCACGAGGGCGCGGACCCGGCCGCGGTCATTTTCGACGGTCTCTCGGCGGCCCGGGCCCGCGGCGCGGACGTGGTGCTCTGCGACACGGCGGGAAGGCTCCACAATAAGCAGAATCTCATGAACGAACTTTCGAAAATCAGTCGCGTCATCGACCGGACGCTGCCGGACGCCGCGCGCGAGACGCTGCTCGTCCTGGACGCCACCACCGGCCAGAACGGCCTGACGCAGGCGAAGCTCTTCAAGCAGGCCGCGGGGCTTACGGGCGTCATCCTCACCAAGCTCGACGGCACCGCCAGGGGCGGCATCGTCATCGCCATCGCCAGGGAACTGCAGCTCCCGGTCAAGTACGTCGGCGTGGGCGAGGGCGTGGATGACCTTCTGCCCTTCGACCCGGCCGCCTTTGTGGAAGCGCTGGTGTAAACATGAGACCCGAAAAACTGCCGCGTGCTCCGGCCGGGGCGTGCGGAGAGAGGAGATGCGGCATGAAATTCGTACTTGCAAGCCACAATCCGAAAAAGATCGAGGAGCTCCGCGAGATCCTCTCGGGGCTCGGCGTGGAGATCGTGAGCGCCGCCGAGGCCGGCTTTACGGGCGAAGTGGAGGAAACCGGGAATTCCTTCGCGGAAAACGCCATGCTCAAGGCGAAAGCCGTCCTGCAGGCGACGGGCCTTCCGGCCGTTGCGGACGACTCCGGCCTTGCCGTGGACGCGCTGGGAGGCGGCCCGGGCATTTACTCCGCCCGTTACGGGGGCGAGGGCCTCTCCGACGAGGCGCGCTACCGGCTGCTCCTGGAAAACCTGCGCGGACAGACCAACCGGGCCTGCCGCTTCGTGTGCAGCATCGCCTGCGCGTTCCCGAACGGCGACACGCTCACCGGCGAGGGGACGTGCGAGGGCGTTGTGGCTTTTGCGCCGCAGGGAACCGGCGGTTTCGGTTACGACCCGGTGTTCTTTTACCCGCCGCTCAAAAAGACCATGGGGCAGATGACGCCCGAGGAAAAACACCGGATCTCGCACCGGGGGCTGGCCCTCCGGAAATTCAAGGAAGAACTGGAGAAATATTATGGAACTGACCGGTAAGCAGCGCGCGCAGCTGCGCGCGCTGGCAAACCCGCTTCCAACCATTGTTCACATCGGGAAGGACGGGATCGGCGAAAATCTGATCAGGCAGGCAAACGACGCGCTCGAGGCGCGCGAACTTGTCAAATGCCGCGTGCTGGAGAGCGCGGGGATGACCGCCCGCGGGGCGGCGGACGCGCTCGCGCCCGTGACGCGCAGCGAGGTCGTGCAGGTCATCGGCACGCGTTTCGTGCTCTACCGTCCGAGCCACGACAAGAACAAGAAGGACAAGATCGTGCTTGTTCCGGAACCGCGAAAGAAGGCGTAGCGCATGAATGTAGGCGTCTACGGCGGCACGTTCAATCCCGTTCACAACGGGCATGTCGAAGCCGCGCGGCAGGCGGTCGAAGCGCTTTCGCTCGACCGGCTGCTGCTCGTTCCGGCGGCTCTGCCGCCGCATAAGGACCTCCCCAAAGGGACCGAGACCGCGGCGCAGAGGCTGCAGATGGTAAAATTTGCCGCCGACTGCATCCCCCGCGCCGAGGCCTCGGACATAGAACTGCGCCGCCCGGGGAAAAGCTACACGGCGGATACCCTCGCCGCTCTGCGGGAGACGTACCCGGACGCGCGCTTTTTTCTTCTCGTTGGGACGGACATGTTTCTCACCCTCCAGAGCTGGAAAAGGCCGGAGGAGATTGCGAAATGCGGCGTGATCTGCGCCATGTACCGCGCCGCGTCCGATACGCGCGAGGCGATGGAGCGGCAGAAGCGTTTTCTGGAGGAGACTTTCGGCGCCGAGGTGGTGCTGCTGGACAATATCCCGCTGGAAGCCGCTTCCTCCGACCTGCGCGCCGCGCTCGCGCGCGGAGAGGACGTCTCATTGCTCCTTCCGGAGCAGGTGTTCGGGTACATCCTGCGCGAAAAGCTATACGGAACAAACGCGGATCTGAAACGTCTGGCACTCGGGGAGCTGCGCGCGGTGTCCTACAGCATGGTCAAGGCCAAGCGCATCCCCCACATCCGCGGCACGGAGGGCGAATGCGTACGCCTGGCGCTGCGGTGGGGCGCGGATGCCGAAGCGGCCCGCAGGGCCGCGATCCTTCACGACTGCACCAAGTATCTGACTTTGGATGAGCAGTTGAAATTGTGCGAATTATATGGTATTGTGACAGACAGCCTTGAAAAAGTCGCCGTGAAGCTTCTGCACGCCAAAACCGGCGCGGCCATCGCCGGGCGCGTCTTCGGCATGCCGCCGGAAATCTGCGATGCGATCCGCTTCCATACCACCGGGAAGCCGGATATGACCACGCTGGAAAAGGTGCTTTACCTCGGCGACTATATCGAACCGACCCGCGATTTTCCCGGGGTGGACGGCTTACGCCACCTGGCCTACGAGGATCTGGACGCGGCGCTTGTGCTGGGCTTCGATATGACCATCCGGGAGATGGAGGCGGCCGGCAGCCCCGTGCACGAACGCACCCTTGCCGCCCGCGCGTATTTATGCAACTGTTAAGTCCTGCGCCGTAGTCGTCTGGCGGTTGCCAAAAGGAGAACCATACGAAATGAACCGAGAACCCCATGATAAAGAGAGAAGCCCGGAAACCTCCTCCGGCCCGGAAGCGCCGCAGAAAAACGGCGGGAAAAGACTTTCCAAACGAAGCCGCCGGCGCGCCTGGATGATCGCCCTTCTCGCGGTCCTGGCCGTGGTGCTCGCCACGGCGGCCGTTTACACACACTATGTCCGCGCGCCGGAGCTCCCCGCCGCCACGCCTACGCCGACCGTAAGCGGCGAGACGGACGAACCTGCGTCGGCCGATGGCCGCAAGGCGGAATTCTATACCTTCCTGATCTGCGGGATCGACGACGGCAACGGCGGCGCGGACACGATCATGGTCGCCTCCTTCGACGTGGCCGACGGGACCATCTCGATCATGAACATCCCGCGCGACACGATGGTGAACGTCCGCTGGTCGACCAAAAAGATCAACTCCACCTACAACGCCGGCGGCGTGGAGATGCTCAAGAGCGAAGTCGAAAAACTGATCGGATTTCATCTCGATTTCACGGTGAAGGTGGATCTCAACGCCTTTGTAAAACTGGTGGACGCCATCGACGGCGTGGAGTACGAAGTGCCGTTCGACATGAACTACGACGATTCCACTCAGAACCTTCATATCCATCTGAAGAAGGGCCTGCAGACCCTGACGGGGGAAGAGGCCATCGGCGTGGTGCGCTGGCGCAAGAACAACAGCGGCGGCGGCTACCGCAACGGCGACCTCGGCCGCATCGAGACCCAGCAGAGCTTTCTCACGGCGGTGGCCAAGCAGTGTTTCCAGATCGGCAACGTCACGAAAATCAGCGAGTTCGCCCAGATTTTCAAAGAGGACGTGGAGACCGACCTGACCGTCGGCAACATCGTCTGGTTCTGCCAGAAGGCGCTCTCGCTGGACATGGAGGACATCCACTTCTACACCATGCCGTACGCCACGACGGCCATGTATAACGGCGGCTCCTACGTGATCCCGGACGGAGACGGCCTGTGCGACCTGGTGAACGCCTCGCTCAGCCCCTATACGGAGCCGGTCACCCAGGACGAGATGGACCTCATGTCGATCAATGCCGACGGGTCGCTTTCCTCGAGCTCGGGCGTGCTTGCGGACCCGAATGCGGCCTACCCGCCGGTCAAGGCTACGACGGAACCGTCGGCCACGCCGGAAGCATCGGCCACGCCGGAAGCATCGGCCACGCCGGAAGCATCGGCCACGCCGGAGCCATCGACCGTACCGGCATCCTCGGCTGCGCCTTCCCCGACGCCGACCCCGTCGCCGTCTGCGGCAGCGCTGCCATCGGCTTCTCCGACGCTAGCGTCGGAAGCGCCGGCTGCATAACAGAAAAAGAAACGAGAATCGGAAAGGAGAGACCACATGACGCCGAAGGAGATCGCGAAGACGGCCGTCTCCGCACTGGAGGACAAGAAGGGCGCGGACATTAAGGTACTTGACACGCTTGCGCTCACGACGCTAGCGGATTATTTTGTGCTTTGCACCGCCACGTCCACAACACAGCTCAAGGCACTGAGCGGCGCTGTGGAGGAGAAGCTCAAAAACAGCGGAGAAACACCGCATCACATCGAGGGGCACCGGGGCAACACCTGGGTCCTGATGGATTACAGCAGCGTGGTCGTCCACCTCTTTTTAGAGGAGACGCGCGCGTTTTACAATCTGGAAAAGCTCTGGGGGGACGCGCCGGAGATCGAGCTGACCTGAGCGCGGCTCCTCCAAAGGGCCCCGCCGGAGGCGGGACGCCGCCTTTGCGGCGCAGAGCATAACCTGGAAAACCCCGCTCCGGCGCGAGCCGGGGCGTTAGGCTGCCCCTGCACATACCGGGATGCCCGGGCGTCCCGGTTTCCCGCGTACGAAACCGACAGGAAAGCGTGATGGAATTGAAATACGAATTTACCCGCATCGAAAAAAAATGGCAGGATCGCTGGGAGAAGGAGAGGACCTACAGAGCGGAGAACGGGAGCAAAAAGCCGAAGTATTACGCGCTCATCGAGTTTCCGTATCCCTCCGGCGAGGGCCTGCACGTCGGGCATCCGCGCCCCTACACGGCCATGGACATCGTCGCCCGCAAACGCAGGATGCAGGGCTATAATGTCCTGTTTCCCATCGGCTACGACGCGTTCGGCCTTCCCACGGAGAACTACGCCATCAAGAACCACATGCACCCGCGCGACGTGACGAAGCGGAACATCGCCCGCTTTACCCAGCAGCTCAAGATGCTCGGCTACAGCTTCGACTGGGACCGGTGCGTGGACACCAGCGACCCGGAATACTATAAATGGACCCAGTGGATTTTCCTCCAGTTCTTCAAGCACGGCCTGGCCTACAAGGCCAAGATGCCGGTCAACTGGTGCACCTCCTGCAAGATCGTCCTGGCGAACGAAGAGGTCGTCGAGGGCGTGTGCGAGCGCTGCGGCGGGCCGGTGGTCAAGCGCGAGAAGAGCCAGTGGATGCTGAAGATCACCGCATACGCCCAGCGTTTGCTCGACGACCTGGACGATCTGGATTTCATCGAGCGCGTCAAGATCCAGCAGCGCAACTGGATCGGCCGCTCCACGGGCGCGGAGGTGGATTTCGGCACCACCGCGGGGGACAAGCTCCGGGTCTTCACCACCCGTCCGGACACGCTCTTCGGCGCGACGTATATGGTCATCTCCCCGGAGCACGCCTTCGTCGAGAAGTGGATGCCGCTCATCAAGAATCCTGACGCGGTGCGCGCCTATCAGAAGGAGGCCGCGCGCAAGAGCGACTTCGAGCGCACCGAGCTCTCCAAGGAGAAAACGGGCGTGGAGCTCCTCGGCGTGCGGGCGGTTAACCCCGTCAATGACCGCGAGATCCCGATCTACATCTCCGACTACGTGCTCGCCACCTACGGCACCGGCGCCATCATGGCCGTCCCGGGGCACGACGAGCGCGACTGGGAGTTTGCCAGGAAGTTCGGTCTGCCGGTCATCGAGGTCGTCTCGGGCGGCAACGTCGAAGAAGCGGCCTACACCGACTGCGAGACGGGGCGGATGGTCAATTCCGGCTTCCTGGACGGCATGGAGGTGAAGGAGGCCATCCCGGCTGTCACTGACTGGCTGGTGAAGCGGGGCCTCGGCGAGGCGAAGGTCAACTTCAAGCTGCGCGACTGGGTCTTCTCCCGCCAGCGTTACTGGGGCGAGCCCATCCCCATCGTGCACTGCCCTAAATGCGGCTATGTCCCCGTGCCCGAGGAGGAGCTCCCGGTGCTGCTGCCGGATGTAAAGAGCTATGAGCCGACCGACAACGGCGAGTCCCCGCTCGCGCACATGACCGAGTGGGTGCGGACCACCTGCCCGCACTGCGGCGGCCCGGCCGAGCGCGAGACGGACACCATGCCCAACTGGGCCGGTTCCTCCTGGTATTTCCTGCGCTATACCGATCCGCACTGCAGGACCGGCATCGCGTCCAGGGAAGCACTCGACTACTGGACGCCCGTGGACTGGTACAACGGCGGCATGGAGCACACCACGCTGCATC
>DAOPLW010000045.1:0-7144 GCA_035391945.1 Oscillospiraceae bacterium
TGAGCACATCCCGGATGTTTGTGTCCGCGAACTCAAAGATGCAGGTGTTGTAGGTCGAGGAGACGTGCTTTTCGGTGGAGAGGGCGTCGTGGCAGAGGAACTCGTCCTTCTTCTTGTCCGCCGGCGAATAGGAAGCCGCCTGGGTGGTCTGGGCCGCCTGCGTTCCGGAGCCGCCGCTCATCTGCGGCACTGTGCCGGAGGCGATCTGGTCCAGGGTCTGGACGTGCTGGGTCTCGGTCTGCCCGATCTGGTTAAACAGGTTTTTGAGCTGTCCGTTGCAGGCCTCGGAGGAATATTTCGCGTACTTTTCGACGCAGAGCTGCTCCTGGCTGTGCAGGTCCTTGAGTAGGGTTGTCTCTTTTTGCGTCAGTGTCATTCATTTATCACCTCTGCCCTATTATGGGAGAGGGAGCCGGGATTTATTCCAGATTTTCTCCGCGGCGCCGCGTCCTCGGAAAGAAAAAACGCACCCCGCCGCCTCCGGGCGCTTTCTACCCCCGGCCGCGGTACCAGGCAAGGACCGCCGCGAGGTTTTCCGGACGCACCCGGTCGGCGCCGTGCTGCAGCATCTCGAGCATTTCGGATTCCCCGGCGGTGGGCTCCGCCTTCTTTTCCAGGCGCCTGCCGACGGTCCTCTTCATGGTCTGCATCATGAGCCGGTAAACGCCGTGCTGCTTTTCCATGTCGAAGCCGCCCTGCAGGTAAAAAAACGGGAGCGTCTCCAGATGGTGCCCGGCCCGGACCCCAGCGGCGTACGCCTCCGACGGCAGGTTCAGCCCGACGGCGCAGACCGCCCGGACGCGGTATTTCTTCGCCGCCTTCGGATAACCCATGATGCGGCCGGCCATGAGCCACCCGAGATACAGGATCTCGTCCCCGCCGTCGAGTTTGCTCCCGGCCTGCTCCAGCGGATAGACGGGAAGGCCCGTCTCGCTCCCGAGCATCTCGGCGTACCGCTTCGTAAACCCGGAATTCGAGGTGTATACGATCGCTTTCATGCTTCCGCCTCCTTAAAAATACTGGCATGGCCGGGACCGCCCCGGCCGCCGGCTTTTTCCACCCGGCGCGTTTCGGCGCGGCAGGGCCGCTATTCCGGCGGGTACCGGTACCGCACTTCCGTGAGGGGCGCTCCGCCGATCTCGCAGACCTTCGTCCCGCCGTCGTGCCGGAAGCCGTACCGTTCGTAAAACGCCCGCGCCCTTTCGTTTCCTTCCAGCGCCCAGAGATAAATTTCGCCGAAGCCGGCCTCCCCGAGCGTCCGGACGTCAAAATCCATGAGCGCCTTGCCGTAGCCCCTCCCGAACTGCTCCGGCAGCAGGTAGAGCGATATGATTTCGCCCCGGCCCGTCATGGATTCGTCCCGGGCGGGCGTCAGGGAGGACGTGCCGACCAGGTCTCCGCCGTCCAGAAGGACGTAGGATCGGTAGGGGCTGTCGGGCAGGAGCGCCGCCCACCTGTGTCCGGTGAGCGTGTCCAGGTACGCCTGCGGCACGATGCCGCGGTACGCATATTTCCAGCTGGCCGCATAGATGCGGCCCACGGCCTCCGCTTCCCCCCGCTTCATCGGGCGGATCTCCATTCTATTTCACCTCCGGGACCGCGCCGCCCGCGATCTCCCGCTGCGCCCGTTTGGAAAGCTTCCCGAACACCAGCCGGTAGGACAGGTCGCACATGCTCTTTAGAACCTCGTCGGGGACCGCGCCGTCGAGGTACACCGAGTTCCAGCAGCGCTTGTCGCTGTAAAAGCCCGGCACCACGTCCGGATACTCGCGCCGGAAGAGCTCTCCCAGCGCCGGGTCGCACTTGAGAAGCACCATGCTCCTCCCGCCGTGCGGCTTGTATTTGGGGTCCGGCGTGCAGGTCGCCGCGAACTGCTTCCCGCCCACCAGATACCGCTCCCACTCCCATTCCGCCTTGAATTCCCGCTTCGCGCCCGGCTTCTCCAGAAGATACGCATCCAGCCATTCGTATTTCATGTCCGTCACCCTCCGAAGCATACTTTGCCGGCATGCGCAGCCGCCCTGCGGCTGCCGCACCGCGCGGTCGTCCTTCCTTCCGCAGGCGCAAAACGCTTGCGGGACACGCGCCGCCGCCGGCCGTCCCGCAGGGGGCGCTCCAGGCGCGCCGCAAACCCGGCGGGATCGCCGCTTTGTGATGATTTTACCACGGAATCGGCCGCAAAGAAAGAGCTTTCAGGCGTCCGCGGCCGGAATTTGGATGTCATTCCACACCCGGCGCAAGCGGCTGTCTCACCGTACCGGGAACAACGCTCTCAGAATTTTCAAACCCGCAGCGCGTCGGAAACGCGAAGAATGCGGATGAGCTCCCCCGGGGGAGCTCATCCGCATCGTTGTTTTGGAAATTCGTTTTCCGGATCGTCGCGGTTGATCGGAGCCTTCCTTACTGACCGTCGGCGATGCAGGTCCCGAGGCCGCGGCCCGCGCCTCCCTGCCCGCCTCCGCCGCGGCTGCCGTTCATGCTGCCGGACCCGAGCCCGGCCCCGCTCTTAGCTCCCGTACCGGCGCCGGTTCCAAATTTGGCTCCCAGCCCCGCGCCGGCGCCGCTGCCGCTGCCGTCGCAATTCGCCCGGTTCGTCTCCATGGCTGCGAGAATCGCGTCCGCTCTCTCCTGCGTCATGGTACCCGCGGCGACCCGCTCGCTTAATACGGCCTTCCTCTGCTCGAGCATCTGGGCCTGGAAGTCCTCCAGCACCCCGGCTTCGCTGGCGATGGCCCCGTAGGTTGTGCCGGACTCCGTTTTCTCGGCAACCACGGCTTCGACGGTTTCCCCGGTAAGGCCGGCCACGATTTCCGGCGGCGTGCTGCCCGCCGAAACGGCGAAGGCGGTGGCCGAGGTGATGCCGACGGCGAGGACCACGGCGCTCATAACTGCGATTTTCTTCATGTTTTTCATTGTTCTTTCTCTCCTTTAATATTTGAATTTGAATCGGATTGGTCAAATGCTGTTGTTTACCGGCCCCTGGTCTGCCTGCCCTGGCCGCCATAGCTGCCGGCGCCCTGTCCCGCCAGCCGATCGGCGTTTCTTTCAAACGCCGCCAGATGGTTTTGGGAGGCCTCCTCCAGTGCCGTGAACACGGCCCTGACATCGTCCGGCAGATCCTGCTCCAGGAACGTTTCATACATAGCGATGTTCTCCACCTCGGCATCCACGCCCGTCTGATACGCTTCGATAAGCGTATCCGGTACGGCCACATATTCTCCGGCCGTGTTCTCCGGCAGGCTCACGCCGTACTGCTCGAAAAGCGGTTCCAGCGCGGCGATGTGGGTCTCCTCCGCCCGGACGATGTTCGTAAACGGTCGCGCGGCGCCGAACGTGTCGATGATCTCCTCGTACTCGGCATGCGCCAGATATTCGTCCTGGATTGCGTAGGTCAGCATCTCGGAAAGCGCGTAGGTCCCGGTCTCGTCTACCGCCGCCGCGCCGAAATCGGCGGAGGTCGCCAGTGCGCCGGCCGTTGTCGCGCTGACCGCGAGTACGGCCAGAACCGTTGCCGTCAGTTTTCTTCCTTTTTTCATTGTGATCACACCTTTCGTTTTGTCTGTTTGTCTGTTTGTCTGTGGTTTTCCTTTTGTGCCTTCATCATACCGGGCGGTTTTGTCAGAAGTGTGTTTTTTATTTTCGGATTGTCGGACATTTTTACCGGCGGGAAGCGGCGAAAAAAAACGGCGAAGCGGCGCAAAACCGGCCTTCCGCTTTGGAATTCTTGCCCTCCGGGCAAAATGACACACTTTTGCCGCACATCTGCTTTTTCCATATGGTATAATGAAACCAATAAAAAAGAGGAGTGATCGTATGCCGACCATTCTCATCGCCGACGACAACCGGCAAATCACCTCGATTCTGGAAGAGTATGTAAAAAAGGAGGGGTATACCCCGCGCGTCGCGTTCGACGGGCAGGAGGCTCTCGACCTGTTTTACAAGGTTCGCCCGGACGTCGTGCTGCTGGACGTCATGATGCCAAAAATAGACGGCTTCGAGGTCTGCCGCGAAATTCGGAAAACTTCGGATACGCCCGTCATTATGGTGACGGCCCGGGGGGAGGATTTTGAAAAGATCATGGGGCTTGACATCGGTGCTGACGACTACATCATTAAGCCGTTTTCGCCCGGCGAAGTCATGGCGCGCATCCGCGCCGTCCTGCGCCGGATCGTCCGGGAGGACGTGCAGAAGAAGCAGCTCTTCTCGTTTTCGAACCTGACCGTCGATCTGGACGAATACGCGGTCACCATCGGCGACGCACACGTCCGCCTGACAAAAAAGGAAACCGAGCTTCTCTGGACGCTGGCCACGAACCGAAACAAGGTCTTTTCCCGCGACAATCTGCTCGGCAGCCTTTGGGGCTACGATTACTTCGGAGACACCCGCACGGTGGATTCCCACATCAAGCGGCTGCGCGCGAAGCTGGACGCATACGACCACGCCGGTTGGGAAATCAAAACCATCTGGGGTGTCGGCTATAAATTTGAGGGGCATGCGGATGAAAAATAAAATTGCGTTTCGGCTCTGGCTGTATTTTTCGGCCGCTTTGCTTCTGTTTTCCCTCATCATCGGCGCGGTTTTCATCGTTCTTTTCCGGGATCAGACAAAAAAGGAGAACCAGGACGATTTGAAAACCCGCGCGATCTCTATTGCCGGAGCGCTCTCGGAATATATGGGCGGCGACACGGATTCCGGCGGTCGGGGGGCGATGGGAGGCGGCACGGGCGGCTACGGGGCCTACCTGCGCCTTATCGACGACATTGCCATGGCCGATGTCTGGGTCGTGGACGAGGACCTCAATCTGATCATGGACAGCCGGATGCCTGGGAGCGCCTACCACTATACCGACCTGCCCGCGGATGCCGACGAGGTCGTGACGGCGGTCTTTCAGGGGGAAACCACCTTCAGCGAAAGTTTCAGCAGCCTCTTGAACGCACCGACGCTGACGGTGGGAACGCCGATTTCGGTGGATGGCACCGTCGTGGGCGCGGTGCTGCTCCACGCCTCCATTGAGGGCATGGACGAGGCGACAACGCGGGGCATCGGGATTCTGGGAGTCAGTCTGCTTTCCGCGCTCCTCCTCTCCGTGCTCCTCTCTGTTTTCCTTGCGCTCTCCTTCACCGGGCCGCTGGGCCGGATGAAACGCGCCGCTCTGCTTCTGGCCGGCGGCGATTATACGGCGAAAACCGGCGTGCGGCAAAGCGATGAGATCGGGGAACTGGCGGGCGCCATCGACATTCTCAGTGAGCGGCTCCAGGCTGCAAAGGGGGAGAGCGAAAAACTCGACCAACTCCGCCGCGATTTTGTGGCCAACATCTCCCACGAGCTCAAAACGCCCGTGACAGTGATCCGCGGCTCTCTGGAGGCGCTGTGCGACGACGTGGTGACGAGCCCCGCGCAGGTCAAAGACTATTATCGGCAGATGCTCAGCGAGAGCCTTTCGCTCCAGCGCCTGGTAAGCGATCTCCTGGACCTCTCCAAGCTTCAAAACGCCGACTTCAGAATGGAGATGCAGGAGCAGAGTCTCTGCGACATCCTGCGCGATGCCGCCCGGAGTGCCAGCAGGCTGGCGCAGCAGAAACAGGTAGAGATTCGGCAAATGTTCGACACGGAGTCCCTTGCCGTTTTGGGGGACTACGACCGGCTGCGCCAGATGTTTCTGATCGTCCTGGACAACGCCGTCAAATTTTCTCCCCCCGGCGCTGCGGTGGAGCTCTCTTTGACGGAGAAAACCGTCTCCATCCGCGACCACGGCTGCGGAATTGCCGAAGAGGATCTCCCGCATATCTTTGACCGGTTTTATAAAGTGAAGTCCGAAGAAAACAAGAGCGGCTCCGGGCTCGGCCTGGCTATCGCGAGGCAGATTGCCGACCGGCACAACGTCGCCGTATCGGTCACCAGCCGTCTTGGCGAGGGGACCGAGTTCCGCTTCCAATTCTGACATTTCGAATCCTGCATATCGTCCGGGCGGCCGTATGCAGGATTTTTTTCGCCCGGAGAAACGGATTCGCCGTCCCGGATCGTATTGAAAGCAGGAAGGAGGGAATACGGTTGGGTCAATCGTTTGGTACCGACGATGTTGTCTCAGCGGCCATTGAAAAGCATGCGGACATGGTCCGCCGTATCTGCTTCCTGTATGTGAGGAACCAAACCGACGTGGAGGATATCTTTCAGGACGTCTTCCTGAAATTTTTCCGGCATTTCGACACGTTTGAAAGCGAGGAGCACCAGCGGGCCTGGCTGTGCCGCGTGGCCTTCAACCGGTGCAAGGATTACTGCAAAAGCTTCTGGCGCAGGAACGTGGTCAGTCTGGAAGAGATGGAGATCCCCTATGAAACCCCGGCGCAGAACGAACTCATACACGCGGTTCTGGCGCTCCCCGCCGATCAGAAGGAGGTCGTCTACCTCCACTATTATGAAGGGCGGACGATCCCGGAGATCGCGGGCATCATGAAGAAAAACGAAAACACGGTATATTCCATTCTCCGCCGCGCGAAGGCGCGGCTCAAAGAGAAAGTAGGTGAGATCGAGCGATGAACGCCTTTTCCGAATACATGGACCGCGTCAGGGCCGAACCGGAACTCAAGGAGAAAACGAAGGTCTTCGTCCGCGCCGCGCTTGCGGATGACGCCGCAGGCATGGCGCCCGGCCGGGAACCGGAGGCCGGGAGGCCCGCCCGGAAGCGCTTCCGGCTCGCCGTCTCGCTCGCCGCCGCCTGCCTGATGCTGACCGTCGGCGGATACGCCTGCTATGTCACGCCCGTCAATTACGTATGCGTGGACATTAACCCGAGTGTCGAATTCTCCGTCAACCTCTTCGGCAGGGTCGTACGCGCTCAGGCGTATAACGAGGACGGCGCCCGGCTCCTGGAAGAGGGCGGCTACACGCACGCCTCGGTGGAGGAAGCCGTCTGCGCGCTGGTGGAGGAGGCCGCCGCGGAGGGCTACCTCGCGGACGACGGCTCGTCCGTCATCGCGGTCACGGCGGAGTCCCGCAGCGGGAAAACGGCCTTGAAACTGCAGTCCGCCGGGGAAGCGGGCGCCGCCCTGGCGCTGCGGTCGGCGGAGCAGTCCGCCGTCGTGTACGCCGACTGTTCCGACCTGCAGCTTCGGACGCAGGCGCAGGAGGCGGGACGCAAATACAT
>DAOPLW010000046.1:0-7049 GCA_035391945.1 Oscillospiraceae bacterium
GATCGCCGCCAGCTTCGGATTCTGGGTCTTGATGCGGATGGGATACTGAAGCTTTTTCTCATAGACAAACATTACCGCATCGCCCGCCTTTCCGTCGTCTCCCAGGGCCATGGGTCATCGACCCAGCTGTACTCTTTCATGCCGGCCACATCGGTCTGAGTCAGCGGGCCATACATGGAAACGTACTTCGCGCGCCCATCTCTTTCCATAGTTACATAGCGTGTGTAAAGCTCAAGCGCTTCACGGTCGTTTTTGTGGGTGTCAAGGTACAGGCCCAATTCGCCGATGGCAAATTCCAAGCCCATGAGTTCCGCGAGAGCCGTGTTTTTGACGCCGCGCGCCTCGATGGCCGCATGGAACGGTAAATTGAGTCCGGGGAAGAGCGTGCCGGTGGCAAGCCCCTCCATCTGGTCATATTTTTCTGAGCCGGTCTGCTGGAACGGCACGTAGGGAACGGCCAGCGGCGCGCAGCTTGGCAATACTCCCTGGCGGTCGCTGCAGGCGGTTCCGGTATCGGGGATCAACGTGATTTCCTCCTTCTAGTCAGGTGACGGGAGCATGCTCCCGATCCATTCTATGCCGCCGCGCCGGATTTCGGTCTTTTGCCCCGCCTTTCGCCGATTTCTTTTCCGCCCCGGCGCGCTCTCTCTTCCGGGTATCGGCGCCCCGTCCGAACGGGCCTTTCGGCGCCCAAAGCGTGCGGCGATCATCATCAGCCGGTACGGAGGACCCGACGGCGAATTAGGCGCTTCTCGCCGGCATCGGTACACGGAAGAACCCGGGACAGGCGGAAAACGTACGGCGCGATTCATAGCCCGCCCCATCGCCTCATATCGTAACAGGGAGAGGGGAGGGGTACCGCATGCACCGGGAGCACTGGCTTCTGTTTGTTTGTCTCGCGGCCGCGCTGGCGGCCGTGTTCTGGCTGTCCGGCAGGGAAAATGCCGCGCTGCACGCCGCGTTCGTGCCGGTCCGCGCACCGTCCGTCCGTATGGTGATCGACGCCGGCCACGGCGGGGAGGACGGCGGCGCGGTGGGCGTGGACGGGACCGTGGAGAGCGGCGTCAACCTCGAAATTGCGACGCGCCTGGACGATCTCATGGCTTTTTTGGGCGCGCCCGCCCTCATGACGCGCACGGACGATACCTCCCAGCACGATTCCGACGCGGTGACGCTGCGCGAGAAAAAGCGCTCGGACCTCAAAAACCGGGTGGCGTTCATCAACGCCGTGGAGAACGGTGTGCTCGTGAGCGTCCACCAGAACATTTATCCCGGCACGCGGGAGAATGGCGCGCAGGTCTTTTACGCCGGCGAGGAGAGCCGGGACCTGGCCGTGGCCGTCCAGACGGCGCTTGTCGCCGCGCTTGACCCGGACAACATCCGGAAAGCGGCGCATATCCCGGAGAGCGTCTATCTGATGCAAAATGTGACGTGTCCCGCAATCCTGGTGGAATGCGGCTTTCTCTCAAATCCCACGGAATCCCGGCGGCTGTGCGACGCGGCCTATCAGACGCGCATCGCCGTGACGCTTGCCGGTGCGTTCCTGAACTATTACGAATGCGAGGATCTATCATGAAGGACAGAACGGTCTTCTACTGCACCGAGTGCGGCAATGAAACGCCGAAGTGGCAGGGGCGCTGCCCCGCCTGCGGAAGCTGGAACACGCTGGTGGAGCAGCCGGCGGAAAAAAAGAAAACCGCTCCCCGCGGCGCGGAAAAAGCGCGCGGCGGCCGTGCGGCTGGGCTGCTTTCAGAGGTTGAATCCGGCGCAGAGCTTCGTTTTTCGACCGGGATCGGGGAAGTGGACCGCGTTCTGGGCGGCGGCGCGGTGCAGGGCTCGCTGGTTCTTATCGGCGGCGCGCCGGGAATCGGAAAATCCACCCTGATGCTCCAGATCTGCGGTCGGATCTGCGGCGGATGCAAGGTGCTCTACGTCTCCGGCGAGGAGTCCCGGCGGCAGCTCAAGCTGCGCGCGGAGCGTCTCGGCGTCGCGTCGGACAAGCTCTATGTACTCGCGGAAACCGATCTGGACGACATCCGGGAAGCCGCCGAAAACCTTCGGCCGGACGTTTTGATCGTGGACTCCATCCAGACTCTCTCCCATCCGGACATAACGGCGTCGCCCGGCAGCGTCGGGCAGGTGCGAGAGTGCACGCTCGCGCTCATGCAGCTGGCGAAAGGGGAGGGCATCACGGTTTTCGTGGTTGGCCACGTGAATAAGGAAGGCGCCATCGCGGGTCCCAAGGTGCTCGAGCACATGGTGGACTGCGTGCTCTATTTCGAGGGCGAGGAGCATCTCTCGTACCGGATTCTGCGCGCGGCAAAGAACCGGTACGGCGCAACCAACGAGATCGGCGTTTTTGAAATGCGTGAACGGGGACTCGCGGAGGTTCCAAGCCCCTCCGAACTGCTTCTGTCCGGCCGCCCGCAGGACGCGCCCGGCACCTGCGTGACCTGCGTGATGGAGGGCGTCCGGCCCGTTCTGGCCGAGGTGCAGGCGCTCGTGGCGCCCACGAGCTTCGGTACGCCGCGCCGCATGTCCAACGGCTTCGATTATAACCGTGCGGTGCTGCTTCTGGCGGTCCTCGAGAAGCGCGGCGGCCTGCGCTTAAGCGGCTGCGACGCTTATCTCAACGTCATCGGCGGCCTCTCTCTGGACGAGCCGGCCGCCGACCTGGCCGCGGTGATGGCCCTCTCGTCGAGCTACCTGGAAAAGGTGATTCCAGGCGATTTTGCCGCGCTGGGCGAAGTGGGCCTTACGGGTGAGCTGCGCGCGGTCCACGCGCTTGAGCAACGGCTGGGCGAACTGCGCCGCATGGGCTTTCGGCGCTGCGCCGTTCCGGCGCGCTGCGCGGCCGAGGCAAAAAAAATCGACGGGCTGGAACTTTTGCCCGTCAGAAATATCAGAGAGGCTCTGCGCTGTCTCTAAGCTCAGAGCCTCTTGGAAGGCGGCTCATGCCGCCTTGGAATGTAGTTGACGCAGGCGTCCGGTCCGCCTGGGACACCGCGTGAAACGGCCCGTTCCAGGGTGCAGAGACCATCCTTCTGGTAGATACAGTCACAGGTGCAGGCAATCAGGCTCATAGGGCCACGTCCTTTCCACACAGGCTGTAACCAGTTTGTCCAAAACCGCGGAAGATATGTTCTCCCGCCTAAATGCCGGTCTTGCTGTTGTCGTTTTTGTCTTTCAGGTAAATTGCAAGCAATGCCAAAAGAATCAGACCGAGCACATAGGGATATTTCAGGGCCACGATCAATCCGATCCCAACGATAATAATGGTACTCATCTTTGGCATAGCGCGTAACCTCGCTTCTATAAAATCAAAATCAGCGGGATAGCTGTAAAAATATATTAGCACATTGCGGATACGGAATCAAGCCCGCAAACCGCAATGCGGTTTGCGGGCTTTGTGGATTTGCTTTTGCGGAAACTTTCAGATAAAATATAAAGATAAGCCCGACAACCGTGCAGAAAGAAAAACAGGTAGAAGAAAAGGAATGAAAGCGGCCGCGCCTTCGAACGTCCGGAAATACGGAACACATTATAAAGCATAAAGCCGTTTTTTCTGTGTCTTCCCTTGTTTTCCCCTCTCCTATATTCAACAAAATTTTTATTTTGTTGAATTCTTTGTTTGCGAATCGTGCGGGTCGGCCGCCGCCTCCCCGCCTGGAAAACATGCCTCGTTTTTTCAATGGAAATGAAACCGATAAAGAAAGAATTCGCCGCCGCATACCATTTGCTTTCACTTCCGCCCGCGCTTCGATTTTCGTCCAAGGAGATGCCGCTTATGGATTACAGAAACGATTCCTTCGATCTGCTCCGCCAGTTTCTGACCTACCACGAAACCATCCGGGGCCACTCAAGGCGGACCGTAGACGAATATTACCTCGATCTGCGCAATTTTTTCCGGTACATAAAGATCATCCGCGGGCTGGCACCGCGCAGCGCGGAACTGGATGAGGTTTCCATTTCCGACGTGGACCTCCCGCTCATCCGTTCCATTCGCCTCACGGACGTCTACGAGTACCTGAGCTACCTAAAACGCGACCGCGTCCGCAACCAACAGAGCAGAACGAAGGAACAGGGCCTCGGTGCCGCCTCGCTCGCACGCAAAACGGCCTCTATCCGTTCCTTCTATAAGTTCCTGACGAGCAAAGTGCATCTTTTGGATGAGAACCCCGTGCAGGACCTTGACGCCCCCAAACAGCTCAAGGGCCTGCCCCGCTATCTGACGCTGGAGGAGAGCGTCCGCCTGCTGGGAAGCGTCTCCGGCGCGGACGCCGCGCGGGACTACTGTATCCTCACGCTCTTTTTGAACTGCGGCATGCGGATTTCCGAGCTTGTCGGCATCAACTTTTCCGATATCCGGGAGGACTCCATCCGCATTCTCGGCAAGGGCAACAAAGAACGCGTCGTTTATCTCAACGACGCGTGCGTGACCGCCATCAACCGCTATCTGGACGAACGGAAGCTCGTCGCCGCCGTCGACAAGAATGCGCTTTTCCTTTCCAACCGCCGCCGGCGCATGAGCACGGACGCGGTGCACCACATGGTCAAAAAGCGGCTCCTCCAGGCGGGGCTCGACAGCACGCAGTATTCCGCCCACAAGCTGCGGCACACCGCCGCCACGCTCATGCTCAAAAACGGCGTCGACGTCAGGACGCTCCAGGAGCTCCTGGGCCACGAGCATCTCAACACCACGGAGATCTACACGCACGTGGACAGCGACAACCTGCGCACGGCCGCGCGCGCCAATCCCCTTTCGAAAATCAAGCCGAAGGATTAATACGGCGGATAATAGCCCAGGATATGGAGAAAGCGGTCGTATTGATGGCCGTAAGTATCCAGCGGCCGGTAGTCCGTGTCGAAGGAATGCGCCGCTATGAGGATGTTTTCCCGCGTGGGAGGCTCCCCCGTCGCGACGACAACCGGCGAGTGCGCGAAAAATTCCCCGGTGAAATTGAGCTGGACCAGATCCCCCGGCTTCACCTGCTCGATCGGCACTTCCCTGGCGGCCGGCCCGGGCGAGACCTCCGGCCGCGTGAGAAAGTTGTAGAGATACGGAACGCCCGTCCAGGCGGGCGCTTTGTTGTTCGCATTGATGTAATACCATCCGAAGACCGGCGTGTAGTTCATGACCGGCGCGCCGGCGAAGATGCACTGGGAGGCAAAGCTCGTGCAGTCGCCGCCGATGTCGTCATAGTTGTAGTAGGCGGGATTCCGCCCGTACGCCCACCTGTGGGCATATCCCACGGCGGCGGCGCGGTCATTGGGTCTGAGCTGTAAATAGGCACGGTGTTTCACGGTACCCCTCCCCTTTTGCAGGCTTATCGTATTTTATGAGGGGCGGGAGGCATCGGTGTGCCGGCGCCCGCAGTTCCTAAGAAAGATCGCCTTCTTCGCCCTGTTTGGCGGGTCTTCGGCTTCTTTCGCGCTGCGCCTGCGCAAAATAAATGCGGAAACAGAAAACGAGGGGACCGTCCGTTCCAGACGGTCCCCTCTCAGCGCATCGAAAAACCACAGGCCGATGGCCTCGGAAGGAAAGAAACTGTGAAAGAAAACCATCAGGGTTGTCTTTCACGTTGAATCAAATTATTTTGAACCGTATTACGCCGGTTCAAAACATGCCTCTCATCCTGCCGAAGAAGCCTTTTGGGCTTCTTCGGCAGGATGAGAGGGGACCGTCCGTTCCGGACGGCCCCCTCCCCTTGTTTTTGTGACGGCTAGTCAATTATTATGTCAACTAAATCGGGACTCGCGCGTGATATTAGGCCTTCCCGTCCGAGCCGAGGACGTGCACGATCTTGTGCCTCACGAGCGCGCGGATGTTGTCGCGCCCGTCCGTGAGGTACTGACGGGGATCGAAGTGGTCAGGATGCGCGAAGAGGTGCGCGCGCACGCCCGCCGTCATGGCCAGGCGCAGGTCGGAGTCGATATTGATTTTGCAGACCGCCATGCGGGCCGCCTCGCGGAGCATGTCCTCGGGGACGCCGATGGCGTCCTTCATCGCGCCGCCGTTCTTGTTGATGGTCTCGACATACTCCGGGATGACCGATGAGGCGCCGTGGAGCACGATCGGATAGCCCGGCAGGCGGCGTCCGACTTCCCCCAGAATATCGAAACGGAGCTGCGGCTTCTGCCCGGGCTTGAATTTATAGGCGCCGTGGCTGGTGCCGATGGCGATGGCCAGCGAGTCCACGCCCGTGCGGGAGACGAACTCCTCGACCTCTTCGGGCCGGGTATAGGAGGAATCTTCGGCGGAGACATGGATGTCGTCCTCGATGCCCGCGAGCCGGCCGAGCTCCCCTTCCACCACGACGCCGCGCGTGTGGGCGTACTCCACGACCTGCCGGGTCAGCGCGACGTTGTCTTCGAAATCGTGGTGCGAGCCGTCGATCATGACGGAGGTGAAGCCGCCGTCGATGCAGCTCTTGCAGATCTCAAACGTCTCTCCGTGGTCGAGGTGGACGCAGATGGGAAGTCCCGTGTCCTCGATAGCGGCCTCGATGAGCTTCATGAGGTAGACGTGCTTGGCGTACTTGCGCGCGCCGGCGGAGACCTGCAGGATCAGGGGCGCGTTCACCTCTTTGGCGGCCTCGGTAATGCCCTGGATGATCTCCATATTGTTGACGTTGAACGCCCCGATGGCGTACCCGCCTTCGTAGGCCTTCCGGAACATTTCGGTGGATGTGACAAGCGGCATAATGACGGCTCCTTTCCCGGTTCTGCTAAACGGTTGACTCTGTAAGTTTCCAGGTCTGATGGGGAATGCTATACAGGCGAAAAAGCCTCGCGGGGTTTTGCCGCCGCGGTAGCTTTCCGCATAAAGGCAAGCGGCGGGCGGCACCGGCAGGAAAGCCCTCTGCCGAAAAGGCGACCGCCTTTGCGGCAGATTGGGGATTGCTGCCTCCGTTTCCATTTTATCACAGCGCCGGTGATTTGCAAGGAAAACCTCCGTTGCAAACGGGCGGGCGATATGGTATCTTATCCTGTACAGGAAGGGAGGTTTTTATCATGAACGAACTGAAAGGCGCCTGCATTCTGGGGCA
>DAOPLW010000047.1:0-7048 GCA_035391945.1 Oscillospiraceae bacterium
ACATCACGGGCCGGAAACTTCGTTTCAAGACCGCCGCGGCCGCCCGACGTCATCTTCTGCAATACACGGACACGGCGCGGTAAGCGCCTCCTCTTTTCCTTTGCCTCGCGCCGCCGCGCGGCGCGCGCCAGCCCCCCGCGCCGTTTTTTTCCGGATCAGTTCGTCCGCCTTTCCCGCGGGAAAGGCGGACTTTTTATTTTCGGAACGCCGTTTTCCCGCCCCGTCCATATTTCTTTATTTCCCGGAGAATGCGCGCATTCCGCCTCCCCTCTTTCTTGATTTTCCGCCAAACGCGGAGCCTTTTCTCCCTCCGCGCCTCTGCGGCCGTTTTTTCGCATTTTTCCGCCGTTTCGACAGAAAAAAAGCGGCATCCCTCTTGCTCATTTCCATTCCATCTGCTATAGTTATAAACACACATGTTTTATTGCAGGAAGGGGGCTTCCCCATGCGACGCATTTCGGCCGCGCTTCTCTCCGTGCTCCTCCTTCTTTCGCTCCTGACCGGCTGCCAGGCCGGCAAAGCGGAGGAGAAACAGACGCTGGCGCTCGCGCAGCAGTTCGGCATCGCCTACGCGCCCATCGAGATCATGCGGCAGCAGCAGCTTCTGGAAAAACGCCTGCCGGACGTCACCGTCACCTGGCAGCAGTACGGTGGCCCGACCGCCATCCGCGAAGGGATGCTCGCGGGGGACATCGACATCGGGTTCGTGGGGATCGTTCCCGTTCTCATCGGCATTGACACCGGCATGCCCTGGCGCTACCTCTGCGGCCTGTCCCGCAACGAGGTGGCCATCATGGTGAGGGACCCGGACGTACATTCTCTCGCCGACCTTGCATCCAAAGACAAAGTGGCCATCCTCTCCCCCGCCTGCACACAGCACGTTATTCTCGCTCTCGCCTGTGAAAAGGAATTCGGCGATCCGAACGCCCTGGACAGCCGGCTCGTCTCCATGTCCCACCCCGACTCGGCCGCCGCCATGGCCTCCGGCACGGAAATCGTCGCCCACGTCGCCACGCCTCCCTATATCCAGGAAGAGGTGGATGCCGGAGCGCACGCGATCTACACCGGCGACGAACTCATGGGCGGAAGCTTCACCTTCGTCACCTGCGTGGCGCTCGAGCAGTTTTATGCGGACAAGCCGGACTACTGCACCGCCTTTCTAGACGCGCTGGAGGAGGCGGACGCCTACATAGCGGAACACCCGGAGGAAGCCGCAGCGGCGCTTGCCCCCGTCTATGGCATCACGGAGGAGGAAATCCTCTCCCAGATCGACTACGGAGGCGGCATCTTCTCAACGGAGCTTCAGGGCGTGGACCGCATGATCGCCGCCATGTACCGCATGGGCTTCATCCAGGCTGAGCCCGATCCAGCGGACACGGTTTTCGACACGTCCTATCTCGCGGCGGAGGACGCGTCATGAAACGAGGGACGGCGCAGTTTCTCTGGGTGCTGGTGCTCCTGCTCATCTGGGAGGCGGCCGCGCGCTTCAGCGGCGTCTCGCCTTTGCTCCTGCCGACGGTGGAGGCGACGGTCGCTTCGCTCTTCGACGCGCTCTTCCACGGGACGCTCTTCTACCAGGCACTCTTCAGCATCGGGATCATCGCGCTGGGGCTTTTCATCGGCGTCGCGCTGGCGCTCGTGCTGGCCCTCCTCGCCGTCCAGAGCCGGCTTGCCGACAGCCTCGTGGGCACGCTCACCGCTCTGGCCCATCCCCTCCCCGGCCTCGCGATCCTGCCGCTTCTCATTCTCTGGTTCGGCTCCGGGACGGGCGTGATCCTCGCTATCATCGTCCACAGCATCCTCTGGCCCGTGCTTCTCAATCTCACCGCCGGCCTGCGCCAGACGCCCGCCATGTATCTGGACATCGGGCACCTGCTCTCCCTCTCCAAGCCGCGCATCGCGGTGGAGCTGATGCTCCCCTGCGCGGTGCCGGACCTCCTCGCCGGCGTCCAGATCGGCTGGTCCCGCGGCTGGCGCGCCCTCATCAGCGCGGAGATGGTCTTCGGCGCGGTCGGCCGCCTGGGGGGCGTCGGCTGGTATCTCTTCAAGGAACGCACATTTATGGACGCGCCGGGCCTCTTCGCGGGGATCCTTCTGGTCATCTGCATCGGCGTCCTCGTGGAAGGCGTCCTCTTCTCCCGGCTGGAGCGTCTGCTCCTCACCCGCTTCGGAAGGGAGGAGACGAAATGAGTTTCGCCGCGGAGGGCCTTACCAAGCGCTACCCGGGCAAAGACGGCATGCACACCGTCTTCGAACAGCTCTCCTTTTCGCTCCCGGACGGCGCTTTCCTGGTCGTCCTGGGCCGCAGCGGCGTCGGAAAATCCACGCTGCTCCGCGTTCTGGCGGGCATCGAGAAAGCAGACGCGGGCGAGGTATTGCTCGACGGCGCGCCGCGCGCCGGAGCCGGCAGAGACGTCTTTTTCATTTTTCAGGATTTCAACCAGCTCTTCCCCTGGATGACGCTGGAGCAGAACCTGACCTACGCTCTCCGGCGCGCGAAGCTCCCCGAGAGCACCGCCCGGGCGCGGGAGGCGCTCGGGCAGGTGGATCTGCTTGACGCCGCGGGCAAATATCCCCGCGCGCTCTCCGGAGGAATGAAACAGCGCGGCGCCCTTGCCCGCGCGCTTGCCCTCCGCAGCCGTGTTCTTCTGCTTGATGAGCCGTTTTCGAGCCTGGACCCCATCACGCGCCGGCAGTGCGGCGAGACCCTTCTGCGCCTCTGGCGCGCGCGCGACTTCACCGCCGTCTTCGTGACGCACGACATCGGCGAGGCGCTCTCCCTGGGTACCGGCATCGCCGTTCTGGGCAGGGCAGGGCTCTCATTTTTCGATCCCTCCGCGCCCGGTCTCGCCGAGGACCTGGAAAACGCCCTGGGAGACGGCGGAGAAAAGCCTGAATATTTCGATTGACTTATGAACAGAAGTGTATTATTATTATAAAAGATTTATCGCCCCATCAGCAAACCGTTTTAGGATGTGATCTGTTTGAAGAAATACAAGTCCGAGGTTGAGCTTCTGACCTCCAATATTTTGGACGCAGCCTACGATGTCTTTTCCACCAACGGCTACTCGAAGACCAACCTGCAGGATATCGCCGATAAGCTGGGCATCAGCCGAACGCCGCTCTACTATCATTACCGCAACAAGTACGAGCTCTACTGCACCACGTCCGAGCGTTACCTCAACTGGAAGCTGCGCGAATACCGGAAAAACCTCGCCGCCGAGAAACCGCTTTTTGAAAAAATCAAGGCCCATATGCATTTCTGCATCGACATCGGCGCCCAGGAGAACGTCTTCTTCCTGGAAAGCAGGACCGATCCCTCCCTCGCCGCGGTGGGCGAGATGTGGAACGCCGTTTCGCGTTCCGTCTGGAATGCGAAAATGAACCTCGCCAAGGAGGCCATCCGCACAGGTGAGGTGCGCAGCGACGCGGACCCCGTCGAATTCGTGCTCTATATGTACGCCATGTACTACGGCGTCATCGGGCTTACAGGCAGCAACCTCAATGAAATCAGCCGGGACAAGACCCGCCTCAAGCGCCTTATCGACGTGCTGGTCGACGGCATGATCAGCATCTACCAGCCCCATTCCTCCGAGGCTCTGCCCAAAAAATACACATCCAGCATTTTGATCCCGGACGATCTGACGGAGCTCCGCCGGGCCGTCGGCACCAATCAGTAGGCCAGTAAGTCCGAACATCCAACCAGGCCGGACCGCAAAGTCCGGCCTGGTTTTTTCTGCCCACAAAAAAAGCGGCGCGCTTTTTGAAGCGGCACGCGCCGCTTCAAAAACGACCTGATCGAACGTGGAAGACAACCCTGATGGTTGTCTTTCCCCATATCTTTCCTTCCGAAGATGCCGGCCGGAGTTTTTTACACGCCAAAGGCGGCGGAGCATGGCGCTCCGCCGCCTTTGGTGCTATGATGCTATTGTTCTATTTTTCTCAGGTGCGGTCGTACATCATGTCGATGTATTCCTTGATGGTCGCTTCGTCCATGGGCTTGGGGCTAAACGGATAGCAGCTGTCCTTCTGGACCAGCGGCAGCGCGGTCATGACCTGCTCGCGTGACACGCCGAGCGACGGGAAGGTCGGGAAATTGATCTCTTTGTAGAACGCGAGGATCCGATCGGAAACGGCCTTGCCGACTTCGGCGGGCTTGGCGTCGTCCTTGAAGGTCAGCCCCATGCACTCGCCGATCGCCCTGATGCGCTCGGGATAGACGTCCGCGTCGTACTCGAGGACATACGGCAGCGCCATGCCGACCATGGTGCCGTGCGGCTTATGCAGCTTCGCGCCGAAGCTGTGGCCGAAGGCATGTCCGAGCTGGCAGAGGGTGTTGGAGAAGGACATGCCGGCCAGCATCGCGGCGACGCCCATCTGCTCGCGGGCCTCGATGTTCTTGCCGTCCTTGGTGGCGACCGGCAGATATTTCATGATGAGGCGGATGGACTCCTTTGCCAGGGCGTCGGAGACGGGGTTAAGGTTCCCTTTGACGGTCATGGCCTCGCAGGCGTGCGCAAGCGCGTCGACGCCGGTGGCGACGGTCAGCGCGGGCGGCATTCCCATGGTGATCTCCGGGTCCACGATGGCGCACTTGGCCAGGTTGCAGTTGGCGCTGCGGATCGAACCCTTCATCCCCTTCTCCGTAAAGGTGATGAGAGCGGAATAGGTGCACTCGGCGCCGGTGCCGGAAGTGGAGGGGATGAGGATCAGCGGCAGGCCCGCCTTGGTGGGCTTGTTGCCGAAGATCGCGCTGTATTGAGACAGAGGAGGCGGATTGTTCACAAGCACGTTCGTGGCCTTCGCCGTGTCCATCGCGCTGCCGCCGCCCATCCCGATGATGCCGTCGACGCCGCCGGCCTCTTTCATGACCTTCGAGCATTCAGCCACGGAGGTGTCGGTCGGATCGGGCACCACGCCGTCAAACGTGACAGTTTCGATACCGACCTCCTTGAGCGCATTGATGACGAGCTGGGCGCCGTCCTTCAAAAACGGATCGTGGACCAGCAGGACCTTCGTCATCCCGAGTTCCTTGGCCTTCGTGCCGATATTGCGCACCGCGCCGAAGCCGGTGAAAGAAGGAACAAACAAAGTATAAGAACCAATCATGATAATTCTCCTTTCCGTGCATTGCTTATCTATGGTGTCATGCGCCGTGTTCTCTTTCCGGGATATACCTTAAACAGAACATCACCAAAACGGCCCCCCGTCACGGAAGGGTTGTCCGCGAGCCGCGCAGGCGGCTCTCAGGGCCGCACGCAACCGACCTCCGGCACCGTTGTCCGGCGGTCGATTCGAAGCTGCAATATTTAGCAATTGTACAAACACACACGTACGTACAATTGGATTATAACACCCCTCCCCTACCGCGTCAAGCAAAAGGCATTTGCTGTATTTCACAGTTTTTTTCCGAATTTGTGTGCATTATGTAGATTATCTAGCTGGTATACCGGATTGTTATTGACAAATATGTGGTCCAAACTTATCATGTGAATTAGCACCAAACACACATGTATGTATATTTGTCCAGCCGTCGAAAGGAGGGAGAGGTGCCCGGAGCGTGGCGTTTCCGCTTTCGGGCATTGTCAGTGCCGAAGAATACGCGGCATTGCCATTTACTATGTGACAGGAGGAAATACTATGGATCCCAAAGCCTACATCGATGAATTGGTAGCGAAGGCAAGGGCCGCCCAGGCAATCGCGGCCGAATACAATCAGGAGCAGGTCGACCGGATGGTCAAGGGCATCGGCATGCGCGTTTACGCCGAAGCCGAGCCGCTGGCCAGGATGGCCGTCGAGGAAACCGGCAAGGGGCTGCTCGCGGGCAAGATCTCCAAAAATGCCAAGACCTGCGTCAACGCCTGGCTGACGCTGAAGGGCCAGAAGTCCGTCGGTGTCGTGGAAGTGGATGAAGTCAAGCAGATCGTGACCATCGCAAAGCCCGCCGGCGTCGTCTGCTGCCTCACGCCGGTCACCAACCCCACCGCCACGCCTCCCCACAATGCCATGCACTGCCTCAAGGCCAGGAACGCCTGCATCATCGCACCGCATCCCAGCGCGAAGAAATGCTGCAGCTACGTCTGCAACCTGATGCGGGACGAGCTTGAGAAGATGGGCTACCCCAAGGACCTCATCCAGGTCATCGAGGAGCCGACCATGGAGCTCTCCGGCCTTCTGATGAAATCGGTCAACGTCATCATGGCCACCGGCGGCAGCGCCATGGTCAACGCGGCTTACTCCAGCGGCAGGCCTTCCATCGGCGTCGGCCAGGGCAATACCCAGGTCGTGCTGGACCGCGATTACGACAATCTTCCTCTCACGATCGAGACCGTCGTCGCCGGCCGGCAGTACGACAACGGCATGCCCTGCACCGGTGAGCAGACCCTGCATGTGCCGAAGGAGAAACTGCCCGAGATCATCAAGCTGCTCGATGCCCAAAAGGGCTACCAAATTAAGGATCCCGCCGATATTAAAAAGCTTGCCGACACTTATTTTGTAAATGGCGGCGCCCCCAATGCCAAGCTGGTTGGCCAGAGTGCACAGACCGTTGCGCAAACCGCGGGTGTGAAGATCCCGGACGACGCGCGCATCATGTTTATCGTCGTGAGCAAATGGGGCCGCGGTGAGCTCCTGTCCCGCGAGATCATGTGCCCGATCCTCCGCGTGCTGCCCTACGACACATTTGAAGAGGCCGTCGAGCGGGCCCGGGAAAACAATCTCTACGAGGGTGCCGGGCATACCGGCGTGATCTGGTCCAACAACGACGCGCATATCGCGCACATGGGCGAGCGCATCCCGACCGGCCGCCTGGTCGTCAATCAGAACGGCAACGCCGGCAACGGCGGCGCGCAGAACAATGGCCTGAACCACACTATTTCCCTCGGCTGCGGCTACTGGGGCAACAACAGCATCGGCGAAAACGTCACGTTCCGCCATCTGATGAACTACACACGCGTCTCCCGCATCATCAAGGACAAGAAGATTCTTACCGATGAGGAAGTCTGGGCCGATTGATTCCTTTCTAAAAACCCACCCCTGCAAAAAACAT
>DAOPLW010000048.1:0-7026 GCA_035391945.1 Oscillospiraceae bacterium
GACGACCGCGGCGGGGCTCTGGGCCTCGGCCTGCATCGGCCTCGCCGCCGGGTGCGGCTTCTACGAGGGGGCCCTGGTCGCGACGGTGATGGCCTATCTGGCCGTCAAATTCCTCGCGCGGGTGGATACGCGCATTTTGGGCAAAATGGAATCCATGACCTTCTATGTGGAGCTCGAACCGCTCTGCCGTTTCAGCACGCTTCTCATACAGCTGCGGGAAAAGGGCTGCCGGATGGTGGACCTGGAACTGCACGGGCGCGAGAACGACCCGGCGGAGGGCCTGAGCGCGATCATAACCGTGGCGCTGTGCCCGGACCTGGGCCGCGAGGAGGCGGAGGCCGCCTTCGCCGAATTTCACGGCGTCCATTTTCTGGAGGCGGTTTCGTAAACATGGCCCGCGCAGAAACGAATGCGCCCCGGCGTTTTGCCGCCGGGACGAAGAAAAAGGGGCCGCCGGCTACGCCGGCGGCCCCTTTCGGCCTGTCGGGAAATTCTCCGGATGAGGGGGCCCGGAAAGAAAGAACGCGGGCAAGAAAACCGTCAGCGTGTCTTTCGCATCCCATCAGGCCGTTTTTTGAAAGAGGACCCGCGCCGCCGCAGGATGGCGCGGGGAGACGCCCGCCTGCCTATCCGGAAAGGGCGTTCGCCCATGGGAGATACATTATTTCCCGCCCTTGAGCGCCTTCATGCGCTCGCCGTGGTCGAGGATGCGCTTGCGCAGGCGGAGGTTCTTGGGCGTCACCTCCAGGAGCTCGTCGTCCGCTAGGAACTCCAGGCACTGCTCCAGGCTCATCTGCCGCGGCGGGACGAGGCGCAGCGCGTCGTCGCTGCCGGCCGCGCGCATGTTGGTCAGCTGTTTGCGCTTGCAGACGTTCACCGAGATGTCCTCGTTCTTCGGCGATACGCCCACCACCATGCCCGCGTAAACGGGGGTGCCCGGCCCGATGAAGAGTGCGCCGCGCTCCTGCGCGTTAAAGAGACCGTAGGCGACGGCCTCGCCCGTCTCGTAAGCCACGAGGGAGCCGGTGGTGCGCCGGGCGATTTCACCCTTGAAGGGCTGGTAGCCCTCGAAAACCGAGCTCATGATGCCCTCGCCCCGGGTGTCGGTAAGAAATTCGTTGCGGTAGCCGAAAAGGCCGCGCGCCGGCACGAGAAATTCCATTTTCATGCGCTTCCCGACGGGGGCCATGTCCAGGAGTTCGGCCTTCCGGGCGCCCATCTTTTCCATGACCGCGCCCACGGAGTTCTCCGGCACGTCCGCCACGAGCCGCTCGATCGGCTCACACCGGACGCCGTCCACCGTCTTAAAGAGCACGCGCGGGGGCGAGACCTGGAATTCGTAGCCCTCGCGGCGCATGGTCTCGATGAGGATCGAAAGGTGCATCTCGCCGCGCCCGGCGATGTTGAAGGCGTCCGTGGTGCCAAGTTCCGTCACGCGCAGGGAAACGTCCTTGAGCGTCTCGCGCATGAGGCGGTCGCGCAGGTTGCGGGAGGTGACGAACTTGCCCTCGCGGCCGGCGAAGGTGGAGTCGTTGACGGAGAAAGTCATTTCCATCGTGGGCTCCGAGATCTTGACGAAGGGCAGCGGCGAGACGTTCTCGGGGTCGCAGAGCGTATCGCCGATGGTGAGGTCGGCGATGCCCGAGACGGCCACGATGTTACCGGCCGCGGCCTCGGTGACGGGGGTGCGGGAGAGCCCGTCAAACTGGAAAAGGCTCACGATCTTCGCCTTTTTCGGCGCCCGGTCGCCGTGGTAGTCGCAGACGGCGACCTCCTGGTTCGCCCGCACGGTCCCCTGCTCGATGCGGCCGATGCCGATGCGGCCGACGTAGTCGTTGTAGTCGAGCGAGGAGACGAGCATCTGAAACGGCACCGCCGGGTCGCCGGGAGGCGCGGGGATATAGTCCACGATCGTGTCGAAAAGGGGCGTCAGGTCCGTGCCCTCGACCTCGGGGGAGAAGGAGGCGGTGCCCGCGCGGGCGGAGGAGAAGAGCATGGGCGAGTCGAGCTGTTCGCTGGTGGCGTCCAGGTCCAGCAGGAGCTCCAGCACCTCGTCGATGACCTCGTGGACGCGGGCGTCCGGGCGGTCGATCTTATTGATGACGACGATGACGCGGTGGCCGAGCTCCAGCGCCCGGCGCAGCACGAAGCGCGTCTGGGGCATGGGGCCCTCGGCGGCGTCCACAAGCAGAATGACGCCGTTGACCATTTTCAGGATGCGCTCCACCTCGCCGCCGAAGTCGGCGTGGCCGGGCGTGTCCACGATGTTGATTTTGATGTCGCCGTAGTGCACCGCGGTGTTTTTCGCCAGAATGGTGATGCCGCGCTCACGTTCCAGGTCGCCGGAGTCCATCACGCGGTCGACGACGGTCTGGTTCTCACGGTAGACGCCGCTCTGCCGGAGCATCCCGTCCACCAGCGTGGTCTTGCCGTGGTCGACGTGCGCGATGATGGCGACGTTGCGAAGCTTTGCGTTTTCCAAAGGGATTACCTCTCTTACCTATAATAAAAATCATTTTTACAGCAAAAATGAATTATAACACGGCGGAATGCAAAACACAAGGGCGGGTTTGGACCCGCCCTTGTGTTTTTTGATGGGTTTGCCCGGCGAAAGCGTTCCGAGCCGCCGCGCGGCGCCGGAAAGAGACCGCGCGGCGCGGCGCAAGGACTATTATTTTACGATGACCATGCGGATCTTGCCGCCGTCGTCGGCGGGACGGTCGTAGTAGACTTCCAGCGTCTCCGCGAAGGCCCGCGCCTCAGCGAGCGTGACCCATTGCCGGTCGTTTTGTTGTAACAATACAGGTCGAGGTTGTCGTCCAACGGGAAGACGTAGGACTCATAGCTGAACGTGCCGTCCTGAAAAGCGCTGCGCGGGACGCCGGAGATTTTCGTGAGCCGGACCATGCCCGCCACGCGGTCGTCCGTGGTGCCGACAATGCCCGCCGGCATGCCGTCCTCATAGACGCTGCTCACGAGCGTCGGAGCGCTGCCGCCGTTTTCCACGGTCAGCGTCGCATTGTCGTCGGACGTCTCGCAGCGGAGAATGCCGTAGGTGTAGCGGTCGCCGGTCACGTCGTCGAGGACCAGAATGTCCACCGTGCCCGCGGCGTCCTTGTGCGCCACGGAGACGGCGGAGGAAGGGATGGTCTCCTGCGTCAGGTCGCCGTAAGAGATCTCGGTGAGGACGCTGCCGCCGACTTTCTCATAGACGCGCACGCTGGAGGCTAGGGCGGTGCTGCCAAGTTTTTTGGAAGCCACGTTCAGCGTGCCGCTCACACTGCCGGTCAGGCGGCTGAGGGTGAGCCTGCCGCCGTTGAGAGTGCCGACCTGCGCGAGCTGTCCGATAAGCTGTCCGGCCGCGTAGTCGGACAGGTGCGGGTCGCCGGAAAGGGCCAGCCCGTTGAGGAGCGTGACCGAGGCGGAGGAGGCGGTGCAGCTTTTCACATACGCGATGGCGTTGCTCTGCACCGCGGAGCCGGAGACGACGCCCGCCGCGCGGTTGTCCCAGGTGAGAAGGAGCGTGATCGAATCGCCCAGGTCGAACTTGGCGAGGTCGGTGACGGCCGACGGCAGAAGCTCGAAGGTGGCGCCGCCCATGGTGATGCGCACCGGCGTCGTCGCGTTGGGGTAGACGTTGTCGTAGGAGCCCGAGAGGCGCAGATCGGAGACGAAGAGCGTCTTCGCGGCGCTGTCGTAGTAAGCGGAGTCATACTGCCGCAGGGCGGAGACGGAGACCACGTTCCCGTTTTTGATGATCTGGTAGTCGCTCACGCCCGAGACGAGGGAGGAGAAGGGGTTCGAGCCGGAGGAAAAGCTGTTTTTCGCCGCCATGGCCTCGGCGCCGCTCCCGGTGTGCCGTAGGACCGCGACCAGTTTTCCCGCCTCGTTGTAGTAGAGAGAGACGCGGTTTCCGGGCGCGAGATCGGTCCAGAGGTTCTCATAGGTCGTGGAGGTCTCGCCGCTGTAGGCCGGGGTGGTGGCGGAGATGTTATAGCGTGTGCCGTCGGCCGCCTGGATGGCGCTGTAGGACGCGGAGGCGACGGTGATGGTCGTGCGCGCGCCCTCGCTTTCGGAGATGAGGGCGAGAGCCTGGCCCTGCTTGTCGAGGACCAGAATGCCCCGCTCGCCGACGAGGTCGGAGGAGAAGGAAACAGCGGGCGTGTAGGTGCCGTCGGAAGTGACGATGTTGCCGTCATCGTCCTCGTTGGAGAGCAGGATCACACCCTCCGCGGCGCTCCCCGAGAGGGTTGCGACGTAGTAGCCGCCGTCCTTCATTTCGGCGGCGAGGAGATGGGAAAAGAGCAAGGCCGCCTCTCCGCGGGTCACGACGGACGAGTCGGAGAGGGAGAGCCCGGCGGTCAGGCCGATGTCCTCCGCGGTGGCGAGGTAGCCGTCCGGCCAGCTCATGCCCACGTCGGAATCCGTGTAGCCGAGCAGGCGCATGAGGATCGTGACCGCCTGTGCGTAGGTGATGGGGTCCTCGGGACCAAAGTTCCCGGTGGGATACCCGGCGATAAAGGGCGCCGATCCCTTGACGGCGAGGTTGATGTACCCGGCGGCCCAATGGCTCGAGCGGACATCCGGGAAAATGGTATAGTTCTTATAGCGGCCCACGAGGTCCCGGTCGGCGGTGGCCATGACGGCCATTTTGCAGAATTGGGAGCGCGTGAGCGTCAGGCTGGGGCCGAACGTGCCGTCGGGCAGCCCGTCGATGATGCCCAGTATCGTCAGGGCGTCCACGGCGCGGCTCGTTTCCGCGTCCGTCACGTCCGGATACGCCGCGAAGGCGGAGCCGCCGGCGAGGGTGGCGAGCACCAGCAGGCAGGCGAGAAATCGTTTCATATGTTTCACACTCCTTCTATTCTGCGCGCAGCGCCACGACGGGCTGCAGGCCGCTGGCCTTGATGGCGGGGTAGAGGCCGAAGATGATGCCCAGGACCACCGAGAAGATAAAGGCGCCGATGGTAATGGTGGCCGATGGGAAAATGATGAGCTGGAGCAGCAGCTTCCCGAGGATCAGCGTCCCGACGACGCCGATGAGAATGCCGACGGTTCCGCCCATGAGGCAGATCATGGCCGCCTCGATGAGAAACTGCGCGATGATGGAGCGCCGCGGTGCGCCGATGGCCTTGCGGATGCCGATTTCGCGCGTGCGCTCGGTGACGGTGACGAGCATGATGTTCATGATGCCGATGCCGCCGACGAGAAGCGAGATGCCGGCGATGCCGCCGAGCACCAGGCTGATGATTCTGAGATAGCTGTTGTCCTGTTCCATCCACTGGTTCATGCTGTAGACGGAGTAGCTCCCGTTATCGCCCAGGAGGCTCTCGAGGAAGCCCGTCAGGCGCGTGATGGCCTCGGTGGTGGAGGCGGCGTCCTTGGCCTTGACGGTGAACTCGCTCATGTCGGTGCTCTTGTTGAGGATCCGGTTCATCGTGTAAGGGAGCACGATGATATTGTCCTGCGACCAGGCGCTGTCGGGGTCCTTCTCGGCGTAAACGCCCACGACCGTAAACGGCACGCCGTTGATGGTGATCTCCTCGCCGATGGGATCGGCGTAGTTGAAGAAGTTCTGCTTGGCGCGGGCGCCGAGGACGCAGACCTGGTTGTATTCCTCGATGTCCAGGTATGAGAGGTCGCGGCCCTCGGCGAGTTCGAAGTTGTTACAGATGGAGTACTGGTGGCTGCCGAGGTAGATCTGCGGCGCATAGTCCATGCTGTCGCTGCTGCGCGCGGCATAGCGTACGGTGCCCCAGGCGCTCAGGTTCGGGGTCACGCCGAGGACGAGGTCGTCGAGCTGCAGGCAGTATTCGTAGAGCGAATCGGACAGGTTCTTGCTGTTCCAGCTGTAGGCGTAGACGTCGATCCGATTGGTCCCCATGCTTTCGTAATACTGCTTCGTCCGGGTATTGAAGCCGTTGACCACCGAGACGAGGATCATGACGGCGGACACGCCGATGATGATGCCCAGCATCGTAAGGAAGGTCCGGCCCTTGTTGGAGAAGATGGACTTGAACGCCATCTTGAACGTCTGCTTCACGGCCGCTGCACCTCCTTTCTGCCATCGGAGACGATGCGGCCGTCCGAGATGCGGATGATGCGGCCGGCCGTTGCGGCGATGCCGTTGTCGTGCGTGATGAGGATGACGGTGGCGCCGTCCGCGTGGAGCCCGTGCAGGATCTCCAGGACGTGCGCGCCGGTGCGCGAGTCGAGGTTGCCGGTCGGCTCGTCCGCCATGATGATGGGCGGGTGCGTGGCGATGGCGCGCGCGATGGCCACGCGCTGCTGCTGGCCGCCGGACATCTCGGCGGGCCTGTGATTCAGCCGGTCCTCCAGCTTGACGCGCCCGAGGGCCTCGACGGCCCGCTCGTGCCGGTCCGCGGCGCCGATGCCCTGGTAGATGAGCGGCAGTTCCACGTTTTCGACCGCGTTGAGCGCGGGGATGAGATTGAAGCCCTGAAAAATGAAACCGATAAGCCGGTTGCGGATGTGGGAAAGCTCCCGGTCGGTCAGTTCGCTCACATCCTGCCCGTCGAGAAGGTATGTGCCGTAGGTCGGGACGTCCAAGCAGCCCAGAAGGTTCATGAGCGTGGATTTGCCCGAGCCGGAGGAGCCGACGATGGCGACGAATTCGCCGTGGTCAATGGAAAGCGTGATGCCGGAAAGGGCGCGCACCTCGCTCTCCAGGTCCTCGTTGTAGATCTTGTAGATATCCTTTAATTCAATGAGCATTGCGTCATCTCCGATCATGAAAGGCGCTCGGGCTTAATAGCCGTAGGAATTGTCGACCATGTACTGGAGGAAGACCTCGTCGCCCTCGTTGAGCCCTTCCTTGATCTCCACCTGGAATGTGTCGGAGAGGCCCGTGACGACCTTGACCGGATAGAACCCGTCGGGGATGTCGGCCCCTTCCGGCATGCTCACGGCGTTCTCGGGCGGCGTGTCGGCCTTGACGAAGACGACGGTGTCCGTGCCTTTTGTCGTCGTGGAGGAGCTGCCCGTATAGCCGCTGTATATCCCTAT
>DAOPLW010000049.1:0-7025 GCA_035391945.1 Oscillospiraceae bacterium
GACGACGTAAAGCTGGCCGCGAGCGTCTATCCCAACCCCCGCACGACCGAGGGCATGAGCTCCTACGAAATCCTCGAAGCCCTTCAGAAGGAGATCGACAAGTTCAACAGCGGCCTGCCCACCTACCAGCAGGTCCAGATGCTCAACATCCGCGGAAACGAATTCTCCAAGACTTCTTCGCAGAAGATCAAACGACAGACCATTTAGGAGGCACGCACCATGCTGGGGTTCATTCAGAAGGTCATCTACCGCGTCACGGGGAAGACAGGGATCACGTACGACACCGATTTTATTCAGGATCTGGAGCTAAACTCCTTCGATATCATGAACATCGTGTGCGCGTTCGAAGACCACTTCCACATGCGCATCCCCAACCGCGACGTATGGCAGATCCACCAGGTGCGCGACGTCATCGACTACCTGCGCAAGCGCGGCATCACGGAGCCATAACGATGGCGGACTTTGCTCTCTACATCCTCACGGCGGACGACCCCGCGCCGAAGGACGAGCGCCTCGCGCGCTGCGCCCGGCATTATTCCGGTACGCCCGGGTCATGGGAGACCGTGCGCGCGCCCGGCGGGAAGCCTTTCTTCCTCCATACGCCCGGGCTGCACTTCTCCGTCTCCCACAGCGGGTCCTTCTGGGTCTGCGCCATGGGGGACGCGCCGGTCGGCGCAGACGTGCAGGAACACCGTCCCTGCCGGAGTGCGGCTCTTTCGCGGCGTTTCTTCCATCCGGACGAGGACGCTTATCTCTCCGCCGGCGCGTACCGGGACTTTTTCCCCGTATGGTGCGCCAAAGAGAGCTTTGTCAAATACACCGGCGAGGGCATCCGACGGGATTTTTCGTCCTTCTCGGTCGTTTCCGGAGGCGTTCTGACCGACCGGACGGAGGGCGCCGCGCTGCGGCGCGTCGCCCTGGAGGCGGGGTATGAGCTTTGCCTGTGCGCAGCGGAAATCGGCGCGGTCCGCGTTATCCACCTGTAAGCATCCATACCGCGCGGCAGACGCCGCGCGGTACTTTTTCCCACTTGCCGGTACCGGGACCGCCCTATATAATAGAAAGGCAAGTGCCGCGGGAATTCCCGCGCACATGTGCGAGTCCCTCTCCCGCAGCGCCGCGCGCCGTCTCCGGCGCCGGGCGCGCCCGTTCCCATCCGACGCTTTTTCAAGGAGGTCTCCATGAACCGTTTCCCCGCACGCCGCACGCTCTCCCTCGTCCTCGTCCTGACGCTCTGCCTGGGCCTTTTCGCCCTCCCCGCCGCCGCAACGGTGCCGGACGGAAGCGAGGCGCAGGCCGAGGCGCTCAAATCGCTCGGTCTCTTCCTCGGTACCGGCGAGGGATTCCAGCTTGACGCCGCCGCCAACCGACTCATGGGCGTTATCCTGCTCATCCGGCTCACGGGGCAGGAGGAGGAGGCCCTTTCGCAGAGCTGGACGCATCCCTTCACCGACGTCGCGACCCCCTGGGCCGCCGCCAACCAATACATAGGCTACGCCTACCAGACCGGACTCACCACGGGCGGCGGAGACGGCACGGTCTACCTCCCGGACACACGCATCGACCTCCAGCAGTATCTTGTTTTCGTCCTGCGCGCCATGGGCTACAGCGAGGCGGACGGCGATTTCACCTGGGAGGACCCCTTCTCCCTCGCGCGGGAGCTCGGCATCCTGCCGGCCGCGGCGGACCGCGGTGAATTCCTGCGCGCGGACGTGGTGCTCGTATCCTGGGCGGCGCTCACGGCGCTCTGCCGGGACGGCCGCACGCTCGCCGGGACGCTCATGGACGAGGGCGTCTTCACGCAGGAGGCGTTCGACGCCGCCCAGGCGCAGGCTCTCAAGGAGACCGGCTGGCAGGCCGCGCGCAGCTACACGGTTTCCAGCATTGACGCGCTCAAGGCGCGCTATCTGGAGGCCGTCCAGGCGGCGACCACCACCATCACCTTCACGGTCCCGGTCGGTCAGGAGGCGGCCTACGGCGAAGCGATCGACGCCTTCATGGAGGAGGACTGGGCCCTTTGCCCCTACTACAACGCATGGAGCCGCAGCATCGTGCCCGGCGGAGGGAAGCTCGTCGTCGAGCCGGACTACCTCTATTCCTGGCAGGTCATCACCTTCCTGCGCTACGCCGACTATCCCCTCGCAGACGAGGCCGCGGCGCTGGAGGAGGACCTGGAGGCATTCGTCGCGTCGGCCGTCACGGCGGAGATGACCGACCGGGAAAAAGTCCTCGCCGTCCATGACGCGCTCTGCCTCCTGGTGACCTACGACCAGGCCGGCAGCGAAGCTTCCGCCGACCTGGACGGCGTCTTCGGCGCGCACAAGGCCGTATGCGGCGGCTATGCGCACACGTTCGAGGCCGCCATGGCGCTTCTCGGCATCCCCTGCATCTCGGTCCTGGGCAAGGCCGTCGGCCGCGGCGATACCTTTCACGCCTGGAACAAGGTCCAGCTCGACGGGATCTGGTACAACCTGGACGTGACCTGGGACGACTACGACGACGCGTACGGCATCTCCTTCTCCCATGCATATTTCCTTCTGGACGACGACGCGTTCGCCGCGACCCATATCTGGAATTCGCTTTACGTTCCCGCATCCTGAGGAAAAGCAGGCGGTCCCCGCGCTTTGCGCGGGGACCGCGCCAGTCTGTCGACAAAGCCCGAAAGGCCTCTTTGGAAGACTGCTTCCCATGTTTCAAACCGGCGCAAAACGCTTCGAAAAACGATCCGATGGAATGCGAAAGAGCAGCTGACGCTTTTTTCACGATTTCTTTCTTTCCAAAGCCGTCCGTCGCCGTCCGTCCAAATTTTTTTGCTGGTCCGGGACGCGGCAAGGCCGTTTTGCTTTTTCTCTTTTTTTACTATGGATTTTGCGGTTTTACCGTGCTATACTTACAAAGTTACGAACAAAAGTACATTCACCCACCGATTCAAACAAAAAAGCGAGGTTTCTCATATGGGAATTTTCACAAAAGTGTTCGGCACCCGCAGCGAGCGGGAGCTCAAGCGCATCGAGCCGATCGTGGCGAAGACCGAGGCGCTCGAAGAGGAATACAAGGCCCTCTCCAACGACGCGCTGCGCGCCAAAACGGCCGAATTCCGCGGGCGCCTCGCCGGCGGCGAGACGCTTGACGATCTCCTGCCCGAGGCGCTGGCGACTGCGCGCGAGGGCGCGTTCCGCGTCATCGGCCAGCGTGCCTTCCACGTGCAGCTCCTCGGCGCGGTGGTGCTCCACCAGGGCCGCATCGCCGAGATGAAGACCGGCGAAGGCAAAACCCTCACCGCCACCCTCTGCGCCTATATCAACGGCCTGGCCGGCGAGGGCGTGCACATCGTTACGGTCAACGATTACCTGGCCAAACGCGACAGCGAATGGATGGGCAAGGTCCACCGTTTCCTGGGCCTCTCCGTGGGGCTCGTCATCCACGAGACCGACGGCCCGGGCCGCAAGGCCGCCTACGCCGCGGACATCACTTACGGCACCAACAACGAGATGGGTTTTGATTACCTCCGTGACAACATGGCGCTCTACGCCCAGGAGATGGTGCAGCGCGGACACGCTTTCGCCATCGTGGACGAGGTGGACTCCATCCTCATCGACGAGGCGAGGACGCCGCTCATCATCTCCGGCATGGGCGACGAGTCCACGCAGCTCTACCAGATCGTGGACGACTTCGCCTCGAAGCTCAAGGCGCTCGTCATCGCCTCCGTGGACGACAAGGAGGAGGAGGCCGACGACATCGACGCGGACTACGTCGTGGACGAGAAGGCGCGCACGGTGACGCTCACCGCCCGCGGCATCGCGAAAGCCGAAAAGCAGTTCGCTCTGGAGAACCTCTCCGACCCGGAGAACACGACGCTCGCCCACCACATCAACCAGGCCATCCGCGCGCGCGGCCTCATGAAGCGGGACGTGGACTACGTCGTGCGCGAAGGGGAAGTCATCATCGTCGACGAATTCACCGGCCGCCTCATGTTCGGCCGCCGCTACTCCGACGGCCTGCACCAGGCCATCGAGGCCAAGGAGCACGTCGTCGTCGCCCGCGAGAGCAAGACGCTGGCCACCATCACCTTCCAGAACTATTTCCGCCTCTACCGCAAGCTCTCCGGTATGACGGGCACCGCCCTCACCGAGGACGAGGAGTTCAGCCATACTTATAACCTCGACATTGTGGAGATCCCCACGAACCGCCCCATGATCCGCGACGACCATCCCGACGTGGTCTATAAATGCGAGGCCGGCAAGTACCGCGCGATTATCCAGCAGATCGCGGAGTGCCACGAGAAGGGGCAGCCGGTCCTCGTCGGTACGATCTCCATTGAAAAATCCGAGCTGCTCTCCAAAATGCTCTCCAAACAGGGCATCCGGCACAACGTCCTAAACGCGAAATTCCATGAAAAAGAGGCGGAGATCGTCGCGCAGGCCGGCCAGAGCGGCGCAGTGACGGTCGCCACCAACATGGCCGGCCGCGGCACGGACATCATGCTCGGCGGCAACCCCGAATTCCTGGCGAAGGCGGACCTGCGCAAGGCGGGCTATTCCGAAGAGGTCATCGCGGAGGCCACGGGCTTCGCGGAGACGGACAACGCCGACGTTCTCGAGGCCCGGAAACTCTTCGCCGAGGCGGAGAAAAAATACAAGGCGGTCACCGACGCGGAGGCGGACAAGGTCCGCGCGGCGGGCGGCCTCTTTATCCTGGGCACCGAGCGGCACGAGTCCCGCCGCATCGACAACCAGATCCGCGGCCGCGCCGGCCGCCAGGGCGATCCGGGCGAGAGCCGCTTTTTCCTGTCCATGGAGGACGACATCATGCGCCTGTTCGGTTCCGAGCGGGTCATGGGCATGATGGATTCCCTCGGCGTGGACGAGGACACGCCCATCGACGCAAAGATCCTTTCCAATGCCATCGAAAACGCCCAGAAGCGCGTCGAGTCGAAGAACTTCCAGTCCCGTAAAAACGTGCTGGAATACGACGACGTGATGAACGTCCAGAGAAAGGTCATCTACGAGCAGCGCCGTAAGGTCCTCGACGGCGAGGACCTCAAGAGCGCCGTGGAGAACATGATCGGCACGGTGATCGAAAACGCCGTGCGCCCGGCTTTCGGCGAGCAGCACCACCTCTCGGGCGAGACGTGGCGCGCCATCCGTCTGAAGTTCGAGGGCGTTTTCCTCCGCCGCGACGAATTGGCCATGGATGCCGGGACGCTCGAAGCCAAGAGCGCCGACGACCTCATCGAGCTGCTCCGCGCGCGCGCGTTCGACATCTACCAGCGCAAGGAGCAGGCGCTGGGCGCGCCGCTCATGCGTGAACTCGAGCGCGTCTCCATGCTGCGCGTGGTGGACCAGTACTGGATGGACCACATCGACGCCATGGACGAACTGCGCCGCGGCATCGGCCTGCAGGCATACGGCCAGACCGACCCCGTCGTGGAATACAAGCGCATCGGCTACGACATGTTCGCGGAGATGAACGAGACCATCCGCGAGGAGACCGTGCGCCAGATCTTCATCCGGCAGGTGCGCACGCAGAGCATCCAGCGCGAGAAGGTGGCCAAGATCACGGGCACCTCGGGCGGCTCCGACGGGACGGTGAAAAAGCAGCCCGTCAAAAAGGACAAAAAGGTCGGCCCCAACGATCCCTGCCCGTGCGGCAGCGGCAAAAAATACAAGCAGTGCTGCCGCCGCAAGGACATGGGCCTGGAGGAATAGCATGCTAAGGGAAGAGCACCGGAACGGGCTGCTCCTCTTTTCGGACGACGCGCTTTCCGCAGCGGGCGCCGCAAACGCATTGACCACGCGCTCCGGCGGCGTGAGCCGCGGCGTCTTCGAGAGCCTCAACCTCGGCACCAACCGCGGCGACGACCCGGCGTGCGTCCTGGAAAACTACCGGCGCCTGTGCGCCGCGCTCGGCGTCGACATCCGCCGCGTGGTCTTTTCCTCGCAGGTGCACGGCGACACGGTGCGGCGCGTCACGGAAGCGGACGCCGGCAAGGGGCTCTTCCGGCCGGTCGACTACGACGCGGACGCGCTCATGACCGACGCTGCCGGCCTTCCGCTCATGATCTTCTCCGCCGACTGCCTGCCCATCCTCCTCGCCGCGCCGGGAAAAGCCGTGGGCGCGGCGCACGCCGGCTGGCGCGGCACGGCCCTCGGCATCGCCGGGAAAACCGCGCGGGAGATGGCTTTTGCGTACGGCTGCGACCCGGCCTCGATGCGCGCGGCCGTCGGCCCCGGGGCGTCTCTGTGCTGCTTCGAGACGGATCACGACGTGCCGGAGGCGCTTCTCGCTTCCTACGGCGACGAGGCGGCTTCTTACATGGAACGGCGCGGCACGAAGTGGCACGTGGACCTCAAGGGGCTAAGCGTCCTCTCCCTCACCCGAGCGGGACTCCTGCCGGAAAACATCTCCGTCTCCCCGGAATGCACCATCTGCCGGCCCGACCGCTACTGGTCACACCGTGTGACCAACGGCGTTCGCGGCTCACAGGGCGCGATGATCTGCCTGACCGAAGACCGGCGCAGCCTGTAAGGCGCGCCGGTCTTCGCTTCATGCGGCGGCTTTCACCGCACCTCCAGTGAAAGAAAGGAATCTCTATGCCACAAAGAAAACGTCTTCCCCGATCCATCCTTCCGGCGGCGTTCGTTTTTGTCCTTCTGACGGCATGCGCCGGAACCGGTCCCGCGCCGTCCCCATCTCCGTCGCCGTCCCCGTCTCCTTTGGCAGAGGCTGCGCCCGTCTGGACTTCCGGCGGGGCGGACGACTGCTATCTGCTGGCGGCGGACGAGGTGCACCACTACGACGCGCTCGGCGACTTTCTAAAAGCCATGAACGACACCTTCGCCTCGGATAACCCGGTCCAGCTTGTTTTTGGGCGCTATTTCCAGAACCAACTCATTGAAAACGCCGATGCCTCCCCCACCTTTACCGCCATCCGCACTTTTTACGACGCGGAGCTCGCCCTCTTCCTCTCGGACAACCAGACGGCTGCCGCCGCGCTTGCGGAAACTTGCCGCGCGGGCGGGGCG
>DAOPLW010000050.1:0-7018 GCA_035391945.1 Oscillospiraceae bacterium
CGTCCATGGCCTTGCGCGGCTTTTCGGCGTCACCGACGATCGAAATATTCCCAGGGGAATCCCCGAGCGCTTCGTAAAGCGCACGGTTGGAGCGGGAACCGATGGCCAGCACCGCGGTGTCCGCGGGCAGCAGCTGCGTTCCTTCCGGACCCTCCACAACGACGCCCTCTTTTTTGATCTCCACGACCCGCGTGAGCGTATGGATCGTGACCCCCAGCTCCTTCAGGCGGCCCATCATGATCCAGCGGGTGGTCTTCCCGATGTCCTTCCCCGCCGACTTGAGCATCTCCACCACCGTGACCTTTTTGCTGCCGCGGTTTAGCATTCCGCGCAGCGTCTCGGGCGTTTCGGCCCTGTACCGCAGGAGAAAGGCCAGCGCCTCCGGCGTCACTGTCCCGATCGTCCCCAGGAAAATGGCCGTCTCCACGCCGACCGCTCCGCCGCCGACAACGACAACTTCCCTGCCCGTTTCCACGCGCCCGCGCAGCACATCCCAGGCCTGTACCACGGATGCGCCCTCCTCCGTTGGGATATTGGGCGTGATCGGCTGCGCGCCCGTGGCAACGACCACGCGGTCGAATTGCCCGGCCCGCATTGCCTCGCGGATTTCCCCCGCGGAGGCCGTCTTGCCGAAAACGAAGGTCACGCCGGCTTTTCCGCAGGCCGCGAAGAGATAATCGGCGAGGTAGCGGAAGTCATGGCGGCCGGGCGGCGCCGAGGTCACGTCCATCTGGCCTCCGCTGTGCGCGGCCGACTCCCAGACCGTGACGCGATGTCCTCGCAGCGCGGCCACTCTCGCAAACTCCATCCCCGCCACGCCGGCGCCGACGACCAGGATGCGCTTCGGCACGGGCGCCTGGCACTGCGTGGGCAGCCGCCCCTCGACATCCTTCAGTTCATACTCCCGGCCGCACTCGGCGTTGGCCAGACAGGCAATGCTATTCCCGCTCATGGAGTTGTCCAGACACCCCTGATTGCAGCCGATGCAGGGTCTGATTTCGTCATAGCATCCCCGGGCGGCCTTGGCGGGCGCGTCCGGATCGGCCAGCATCGGGCGGGCCATGGCGATGAGATCCGCGTCCCCACGCTCCACGAGCGCCTCCGCCGTTTCGATGTTCATGCGGTTGCTCATGATGACGGGGATATTCACCGCCCGTTTGATGTTCGCGCCCAGATAGCCGAACACCCCGTGGGGCAGGTCCATGGTGACCTGCGGCACGCCGCTCTCATGCCAGCCGCCGGTCACGCTGATCGCGTTTACGCCCGCCTTCTCCAGCTCCGCCGCGATCCGGCAGGCATCCTCGTTCGTGTTGCTCCCGGGGACAAAGTCGCTGCCTCCCATCCGGACCGTGATGGGGACGCGGTCTCCCACCTGCCCGCGCACGGCGGCGATCACCTCTTTGAGAAAGGTCATCCGGGCCTCGGGCGTTCCCCCATAGCGGTCTGTCCGCAGATTGGTCAGCGGCGAGAGGAACTGTCCCGGCAGGTAGCCGGAATTGGCGCAGATTTCGATTCCGTCGAATCCGGCCCGAACGGCTCTCCCGGCCGCGGCGGCATAATATCCCACCAGGTCCCCGATTTCCTCGACGCTCAGTTCCCGGGGCGTCTCCCCCGTAAAACGGGTGAAGACGGCCGAGGGCGCGACCGCCTGGACCCCGCCGATATATTCGCTGCTCCGGGCGTAACGCCCCTGATGGATCAGCTGCGCGAAGGTCTTGGCGCCGCCCGCGTGGATCACCTCCACCAAGGGGCGGATCTTTTCCACGAAACTGTCCTCGTAGAGATTGCATTCCGGCAAAACATGCCTGTGCGTCGGGTCGACGTGGATGTTGCCCACAACGATCAGGCCTACGCCACCCGCGGCGCGGACGCGGAAAAAGTCCAGGCTGCGCTGCGTGGGGACCCCGCCGGCGCTGAATCCGTCCACCATGGGGGCCATGACCAGGCGATTTCTCAGTTCTACCGTTCCGATCGCGGTCGGCGTATGTAATTTTTTCACGACAACAAACCTCCCCTTTTATACTTGCTCCCGGCGAAGACGGCGCGCCGGCCTTTGTCCGAATCGGCCCGGAGGGCCGTCGGCCGCCTCCCCGCCGCCCCGTCGCTTTTTCCGGCGCCCGCCGGAGGGATATTTCTCTCCCGCAGCCCTGTCGCTTGGCGCGAGGCCGGCTGGAAAGGCATGTACCGTACCGCATCGCCCGCACATCCGCTCCCGCCGTTTCTCTCCCCGGGGCCGCCGGCCTTCTGTGGCCGGCGCCGGCCGGATGGACGCCCGCGCGCCTGCTACAGTCTGAGTTCCCGGAGTCCGTGCACGCTGCAACAGGCGTAAACCTGGTACCCGCGCTTGCACTGGAACTGACAGTTCCCCCGGCCCATTCGGCAGACGGGGCGGTCGCAGTAGGCGTAAGCGTCCTCGTCCGCCAGCGCAAAGGTCGCCGTCGGCTTTTCTCCCGGCAGCAGGAACTTGAGCTGGCCTCCCGTATAGGTGCGCAGATAGATCCATGCGATATGGTGCTCCTGCGTCGCGGGATGCCGCCCTTCCTCCACCCAGACGCGGATGGCGTTGTGCTCCGCGCCGCCGAAAATCACATAAGTAATCCGGTGTGCCTCGGCGGGATCGGCATCGGCAGACGGTGCAAGAAGCTCCCTGCTCCCTCCGCATTGGCAGGGCATAAGCGCCCGCGCCTCCGCGCCGAATTCCACCCCCAGCGCGCCGCAGCTCCCGCAGCGGTAAAACCGCGGGTCGGCCCCGCGCCAGCCGGGTCTGTGGCTGATCATGCACGCCGTGCTGTACACAGGGTCTCCCGGCATCGATGGACTCATTTTTATTCGCCCCCGCCCCTTCTCCGGACCGCGTCTGCGGGCGGACTTTATTCATTTCCGCGTCTTCGCCCAATCGTTACCAAAAAGTATATAATAAACGAAAAAAATACAGCTTCTATTTATGTCGAAAGCGGAATATTCTGTTTTTTGCTTGCCAAATTTTGTATCTGCGATATAATATCAACGGTTCCCTTTACGATTGGTTCCATGCTTGCCTCACGGAGCCATCATAGCATCGTTCGTTTATTTCGCCCAGATACAAACCAATCTTTCGTGTCAATTTATATATATCCACAACAAAATGTCCAAAAGTATACTCGGCGCCCCGCTTTGTCCACATCTGTATATTTGCCCTGATTCTGTATGGCGCCGGAAAGGAAGGACCGGAAAACGGGAGGGAGTGCTTCACAATGGCCATCAACGTCAAAAAACTTCTTTCGGAAGCGCTGATCGAACTGACCGACGAAAAGCCCCTGTCCAAGATCACCGTAAGCGACATCGTCAAGCGGGCGGGAACCGGAAGGCAGACCTTTTACAACCACTTCCGCGATAAAAACGATTTGGTTTTCTGGATCTTCCTGCAGACGCTCAAGGGGGAAAGGAAAATTGTTCAGACACAGGGTTATTTCGCTTATCTTTTGAGTCTGTACGAAAAGGCGCAGGTGAACCGGCATTTTTTTCAGCAGGCGTGCGCGCTGGAGGGACAAAACTCGCTGATGGAGGCCATCTTGACCCAGACCTACAATCACTATCGTGATTGCATCCTGCACTGGCACGGCGCCGAAATGCTGACGGATCAGGTCCTCTACTCCCTGTGGTTCAACGCGTACGGCGCGACCTACTCGTACATCATGTGGGCAAAAGAGGGAATGCCCGGCTCGGCGGAGGCAAAGGCGCGATACGCGCTGCACTGCATGCCGCCCTGCATCAAGCAGTTTCTCCCGATCCGGCCGGAGGATCTGGAATGACGCTTCCGGCAAGGGACGGCGCACGGCCTGTGTGCGTCCCCGGATTCCGGACGCGCATCATCCTGCCGGGGAAGTGAGGGCGCGTGTCCGCCGCTCCGCTCCCAAGGAGATGCACTGCCATAAAAACGTAAGTGCCGAAACGGGCCCCTCGGGGCGCATTTCGGCGCTTTGTGTATCGTAGATGTCTCGGCCGCCAAACGGATGCCGGTGGACCATGCGCACGCGGCTTTGTCCGGACCGGGCCGGCAAAGCCGCCATGCATCCGCCGGAAACGGAGAGGGCGCGCAAAAAAAAAAGGGACGGACGGCGCCCACGCGCCGTCCGTCCCTTGGAGGGAACACATCTTATTCAATTGGCCGCGACCCGTAAAACACCCGCCGCGGCGCGCGTCCGGGCCGCGCGGCCCGGATCCTTCCCTTAGCTGTCTCTCGAAAGATTATTGAAGAAGCTGTCGTGCACGGCCTGCACGGCACGGTCCGCCTCGTTTTCGTCCACCAGGACCGAGATCTTGATTTCACTCGTGGAGATCATCTGTATGTTGACATTGGCGGTGTAAAGGGCCTCGAACATCTGGGCGGCGATGCCGGAATTGCAGACGAGTCCCGCCCCGACGATGCTGACCTTGGCGACCCTGTCGCTCACGTTGATGTGATCGAAGCCGATGTTGTCCTTGTGCGCCTCCAGAATGGCGGTGCTGCGTGCCAGGTCGCACTCGGACACGGTGAAGCTGATGTCCTTGCTGTCCTGGCGGCCGATGGACTGCAATATCACATCGACGTTGACCTTCTCCTTGGCGAGGAGCGAAAAGATCCGGAACGCGATGCCGGGCTGGTCGCAGAGTCCCACGAGAGCGAGCCGCGCGATTTTCTTCTCCTGGGTGACGCCGCTTACATAGGAGCCTTCCATCTGTTTTACAACCTCCTTGACTTTTGTGCCCGGCACGCGCTTAAAGCTGGAAAGGACTTCCAGATTGATGCCGTAGCGTTTTGCCATCTCCACCGAGCGGTTGTGGAGCACCTGCGCGCCGAGGGTCGCCAGCTCCATCATCTCGTCGTAGGTGATTTCGTCCAGCTTCCGCACGCCCTTGACTTTGCGCGGGTCGCCCGTGTAGACGCCGTCCACGTCCGTATAGATCTGGCAGAGATCCGCATGGAGCGCGACGGCCAGCGCGACGGCGGTGGTGTCCGAACCGCCGCGGCCGAGGGTCGTCACGTCGTCGTATTTGTTGATTCCCTGGAATCCGGCCACAAGAACGATGTTGTTTTTGTCCAGCTCGGTCGTCAGCCGCTCCCCGGTGATGCGCTTGATGCGCGCGTCGCCGTGCGCCGACGTGGTCTTTAAGCCCACCTGCCAGCCGGTGAGGGAGACGACGGGGAGCCCCATCGCCTCCAACGCCATCGCGCAGAGCGAGATGGAAATCTGTTCGCCCGTGGTGAGAAGCATATCCATCTCCCGCTTGGAGGGATTCCGGTTGATTTCCGCCGCTTTCTCAATGAGGTCGTCGGTCGTGTCCCCCTGCGCGGAAAGGACGACCACGACGCGGTTCCCCTCCAGATAGCTCTCGGCGACGATGCCGGCGACCCGTTTGATCCGCTCGGCGTCGGCAACCGAGCTTCCGCCGAATTTCTGTACAATCAAGCTCATGCTAAAACGTTACCCCCTGACGGTTACCCGCTGTTTCCTCTCCATTGTATGAAGTGCCTGCCCCGACGGTCAGTCGAGGACGCGGAAGCGTCCGAAGACCCGCACGCCGGAAAGTGCCGAGCCGAGCGCTTCGGCGGTCATGGGCTCCGTAAGGAAGGCGGCCGCGCCGTCCTCCTTGCTTTCCTGAACGGGCCGGATCGTTTCGGGGACCCGTTCGGCGCGGACATACCAGCCGGTGAGCATGGCGCTGACGGGCGAAAGCATGGGTTCCCTGGAAACCGTCCACGGGGTCTCCCGCTTGGCGGGGTTCGAGGCGATATCGACGATGTCCCCCACCACGGCGGAGGCCGTGGGGAGCTTTCCGGCCCCGCGGCCGTAGAACATCACGTCCCCCACCGCGTTTCCGGTGACAAGCACGGCGTTGAAAACGTCCTCCACATTTGCCAGCGGGCTTTCCAGCGAAACGAGATGGGGCGCCACATAGGCGCAGAGCTTCCCGTCCGCCAGCTGAATAACGCGGCCCAGGAGCTTGATCTTCCGGCCGAAGGCGGCGGCGCAGCGCACGTCCTCGAGCGTGACGGCCGTGATGCCCTCGGTGGGAACGTCCTGCGGGAAAACCTGCTTGCCGAAGGCGAGGTCGGACAGGATGCAAATCTTGCGGCATGCGTCCTTCCCCTCGATGTCGGCGGCGGGATTTCGCTCCGCGTAGCCGTTCTCCTGCGCTTCCCGGAGCGCGTCCTGGAAGGTGAGCCCGGCGCGGATCATGCGCGTGAGGATATAGTTCGTCGTTCCGTTGAGGATGCCGCAGATCTCCTCGATCTCGTTGGCGGCCAGGCACTCCCGGAGCGGGTGCAGCAGCGGGATACCGCCGCCGACGCTGGCCTCGAAAAGGTAGCGCACGCCTTTGGCCTGCGCGAGCTCCAGGAGCGCATGGCCGTATTCGGCCACCAGCTCCTTGTTGGAGGTCACGACGTGTTTGCCGGCCGCAAGCGCGCGCCGGGTGAACTCCTGAGCGATGGTGGCGCCCCCGATGGTCTCCACGACCACCTGCACCTCCGGGTCGCGCTCAACCACACCGAAATCTTTGACAAAGACGCCCTGCGGCGGCGCGTCCGCAAAGTCGCGCACGTCCACGATATACTTCACGCGGATCTCCTGCCCCGCTCGTTTTGCAATGGGGGCCCCGTTCATGGCGATAACCTCCGCCACGCCGGATCCGACCGTGCCGTATCCCAGAATCGCTACATTGATCATGATTGTCTCTCCACCCTTTCCATCGTTTCTTTCTCAGCCGGCCAGAATCTCGCAGCGGAGAACGCCGCGCATCTCCCGCAGTACGCGCAGAAGCTCCTCGATCTCCAGCTTCATCCCGCCCGTCTCCGCCGTGATGGTCACGGCGGCGCAGCCGTTCGTGGGAATGCTCTGGTTGATGGTGAGGATATTCGCGCCGCTCGCGGCAAACTGCGTCAAAAGAGAGGATAAAACGCCCGGCTCATCCTTGAGAAGATACTGGAAGGTGACAATGCGCCCCGTCATCATGTCGTTGAACGGACGCACGGCGTCCTTGTATTTGTAATAGGCGC
>DAOPLW010000051.1:0-7002 GCA_035391945.1 Oscillospiraceae bacterium
CCCTAACCGCCATCAGCGGCTGGGGAGAGACGCTTCTCTCCGGCGAGCTCCAGGACAAGGAGGAGATCAACAAGGGCCTTTCCATCATCGTGAGCGAGGCGCAGCGGCTGACCCAGATGGTCGAGGAATTGCTAGACTTTTCCCGTCTGGCGGACGGCCGCTTCACCCTGAGCATCACGCAGACGGACGTCCGCTCCGGGTTCGAGGACGCGGTCTTCACTTACCGCGAGTTCTGCCGCAGGACGGGCATCCGCCTGGAATATATCCCGCCCATGATCGAAATCCCCGTCATCGCGGGGGATCCGGACCGGCTGCGCCAGGTCTTTTCCAACCTTCTGGACAACGCCGCCAAGCATGGCGGCTCAGGCGGACGCATCGTCGCCTCCCTCGCCTGCGAGGGCGGCAAGGTGATCATCCGCATCCGCGATTTCGGCCCCGGCATCCCGCCGGAGGAACTCGCCCATGTCAAATACATGTTTTACAAGGGCAGTTCCCGCGCCCGCGGAAACGGCATAGGTCTGGCCGTCTGCGACCAGATCATCGCCCTCCACGGCGGCACGCTCACCCTGGAAAACGCGGAGGGCGGTGGCGTCCTCGTCACCGTCACGCTCCCCGTGAACCAGTGAGTTGACAAGAGTGAATTTTTATGCTATATTAACGGCATTGAATGAATTTTCATGCCGTTAATAGCATTTATGATGAATTTCTATTATATTGTTCCGCTGATTTTTGTCATTTTTGCCCGGCCGCCCCGCATGTGGTGAGCTCGTCCGGGCGCGGCGCGGCGCCCAAAGGCAAAAACATCCCGGACCGCCGAAATTTTTGATACACAAAAAGGAGTTTCCACTATGCCGAAAATCCCGATGAAAACCCCTCTCGTGGAGCTGGACGGGGATGAGATGACCCGCATCCTCTGGAAGCAGGTCAAAGACATACTGCTCTCCCCTTACGTCGATCTCAAGACCGTGTATTATGACCTGGGCCTGCCGGAGCGCGAAAAGACGCGCGACCGCGTCACCGCCGAAGCGGCCGAGGCCATCCGGCAGTACGGCGTGGGCGTCAAGTGCGCCACCATCACCGCCAACGCCCAGCGCATGGAGGAATACCATCTCTCCGAACTGTGGAAGAGCCCCAACGCGACCATCCGCGCCGCGCTCGACGGAACGGTCTTCCGGACGCCCATTGTCGTGCCGAACATCAGGCCCGCGGTCGCCGGCTGGGAGAAGCCCATCACCATCGCGCGCCACGCCTTCGGCGACATCTACAAGGCCGCGGAGCTGCGCGTCTCCGGCCCCGGCACGGCGGAACTGGTCTTTACCGGCAAGGATGGCCGGACGCAGAAGCAGCTCATCAACGAATTTGACGGCCCGGGCGTCCTCATGGGGCAGTTCAACCGCGACGACTCGATCACCTCTTTCGCCCACAGCTGCTTCCGCTACGCGCTCGACCGGGGAGAGAATCTCCTTTTTTCCGCCAAGGACACCATCTCCAAGCGGTACGACCAGACCTTCAAGGGCATCTTCGCGGACCTCTTCGAGCGCACGTACCGCCCCCTCTTCGAAAAAGCCGGCGTCACCTACGAGTACACGCTCATCGACGACGCGGTGGCGCGTATCGTGCGCTCGAAGGGCGGGATGATCTGGGCCCTAAAAAATTACGACGGGGACGTGATGAGCGACATGGTCGCCGCAGCCTTCGGGTCGCTCGCGATGATGACGAGCGTCCTGGTGAGCCCGGACGGCGTCTTCGAATACGAGGCCGCGCATGGCACCGTTACGCGGCACTACTACCGTTACCTGAAGGGCGAGGCCACCTCCACGAACCCGGTGGCTACGCTCTTCGCCTGGACGGGCGCGCTCAGGAAGCGGGGCGAGCTCGACGGGCTCGGCGATCTTTCGGCTTTCGCCGCGGCGGTCGAACGGGCGACGCTCGACACCATCGCCGGCGGCACCATGACGGGCGATCTCGCCCTCCTGTGCGCGGGTGAAAAGCCGAAGGGCGTATCGAGCGAGGCGTTCCTCCGGGCCGTCGCCTCGAGGCTTGAGGCGGCCGGCTTCTGAAACCGGTTCCCGGACCGCGCATCCGAAGGGGATCGCATCCCCAAAAACCAGCTTTCAGAGAGGATCTGTCATGAAATCCGTCAAAAATATGCTCTTGGGGCTCGCTTTCATCGCATTCGGCACCTTTCTCTGCTTTGTCGGGAACGACACCGTTCTCTTTGCGGCCGGCTTCCTTCTTGCGCCGATCGGCTTCATTCTCTGCGCAGTGGGCTTTTTTCAATCCTCTGAAAAATAAAACTTGAAGGGGTCTTTCGCGTGAGCAAACCCAAGGTATTCATCGACGGCCGGGAGGGCACCACCGGCCTGCAGATCTACGAGCGCCTCGCGGGGCGGAGCGACATCGAGCTCCTCCTCATTGACGACGCGCTGCGCAAGGACACGGCGGAGCGGAAGAAATTTCTCAACGCCGCCGACCTCGTCTTTCTGTGCCTGCCCGACGCGGCGGCCAGGGAGGCCGTCGCCCTTATCGAAAACCCCGCCACGCGCGTCATCGACGCTTCCACGGCCCACCGCACCGCGCCCGGCTGGGACTACGGCTTTCCCGAGCTCTCCGCGCCCCGGCGCGCGGCCATCCGGCACTCCAGGCGCGTGGCGAACCCCGGCTGCCACGCCACCGGCTTTCTCGTGACGGCCTACCCGCTCGTGGCGCTGCGCATTCTCGCGCCGGACGCGCTGCTCACCTGCCACTCCGTCACTGGTTACTCCGGCGGGGGAAAGAGCATGATCGCCCAATACCGCGCCGGGGAGCGCTCCCCGCTCTACGACGCGCCGCGCCAGTACGGCCTGACGCTGCGCCACAAGCATCTGCCCGAGATGCAGAAGATCGCCGGGCTTAAAACGCCCCCCATCTTTAACCCCATCGTGGCGGACTACTACTCCGGTATGGAAGCCACGGTCCCGCTCCACAGCGCTCTCATCGGCGGCTTCTCCGCCGACGACATCCGCGCGGCCCTCGCCGGCTATTACGATGGCTCCGCGCTCATCTCCGTGGACGGCACGGACACCGGCGAGGAGGGCTTTCTCGCCGCGAACGCACTCTCCGGCACCGACCGGCTTCTTCTCTCGGTCCACGGGCACGAGGAGCAGACCCTCGTCGTCGCGCGCTTCGACAATCTGGGCAAGGGCGCGTCCGGCGCAGCGGTGCAGAACATGAATCTGATGCTGGGCTTCCCGGAGACGGAGGGCCTTTCGCTCTGACCTTTCCCCGCCGGGCGCGGCCCGGATCGGCGGACACCCCGCGCGGCGGAGCGTCCAGTCTGGAGGTATCGACTATGAAGGACATCCCGGGCGGCGTCTGCGCCGCCATTGACTTTCGGGCCGCCGGCGCGGTGGCCGGCGTCAAGACGGGCAACGCAAAAAAGCGCGACCTCGCGCTGATCCTCTCCGGGCGGCCCTGTCAGGCCGCGTGCGTCGTCACGCGCAACCGCGTCAAAGCCGCGCCGCTCCGCGTGACGCGGCGGCACGTGGAGCAGGGGAACGTCCGCGGCGTCATCGCCAACAGCGGCAACGCCAACGCCTGCGCCCCCGGCGACGCGGAAAGCGCCCTGCGCATGTGCAAGGCGGCCGCCGCGGCCACGGGGCTTACGCCAGAGGCCTTCGCCGTCGCCTCCACGGGCGTCATCGGCCAGAGGCTCAACATCGAAGCCATCGAAAGGGCCGTGCCGGCCCTCGCCGCTTCGCTCTCCCCCCTCGGCTCCGCCGACGCGGAGGCGGCCATCATGACCACCGACACGCGGCCGAAGGAGTTCGCGGTGGCCTTCCCGCTCGGCGGGAGGACCGCGCGCCTGGGCGGCATCGCCAAGGGCAGCGGCATGATTCACCCGAACATGGGCACGATGCTCTGCTTCCTCACGACCGACGCCGCCGTCCCCGCGCCGCTTCTGCAGCAGGCGCTGGAGACCGTGGTGCCACGCACGTTCAACCGTGTCTCCGTGGACGGGGACACCTCGACGAACGACTGCTGCATCCTCCTGGCCAACGGCGCGGCCGGAAACGAGCCGCTGCGCGCCGCGGGCGAGGACTATGCCGTTTTTCTCGAGGCGCTCGAGCATCTGTGCACCCAATTCGCCCGCGCCATCGCGGCGGACGGCGAGGGCGCGTCCCGCCTTCTCACCTGCACCGTCTCGGGGGCATCCGGCGAGGCAGCGGCGGAGACGCTCGCCATGAGCGTCATCCAGTCGCCGCTCCTCAAGGCGGCCATGTTCGGCGCGGACGCCAACTGGGGCCGCGTTCTCTGCGCGCTGGGCTACGCCGGCGCGGCGTTCGACCCGGAGAAAACCGACGTCTCTTTCGCCTCCCCAGCGGGCGAAATCGCCGTCTGCCGCGCCGGGCGGGGACTCTCCTTCGACGAGACGGCGGCCAAGAAAATCCTTTCGGAGCAGGAAGTCGAAATCAAGGTCGACCTCCACATGGGCCGCGACTCCGTCACGGCGTGGGGCTGCGACCTGACCTACGACTACGTCAAAATCAACGGAGATTACAGGAGTTAGGAGCTGAGCGCACATGACCTTCGAAGAACTGCGGACCCTGAACGACACTTACGTCCTGAACACCTATTCGCGTTTTCCCATCGGCATCGACCGCGGCGAGGGCGCCGTCCTCTTCGGCACGGACGGGAAGCGGTACATCGATTTTACGAGCGGCATCGGCGTGTGTTCCGTCGGTTACGCCAATCCGAAGTGGGCCGAAGCGGTCTTCGACCAGTGCATGAAGCTCGGGCACATTTCGAACCTCTTTTACACCGAGCCACCCGCGCGGCTGGCCGAGGCGCTCTGCCGCCGCACCGGCATGGCCGGAGCCTTCTTCGCCAACTCCGGCGCGGAGTCGAACGAGGGCGTCATCAAGCTCGCGCGCAAATACAGCTTCGACAAATACGGCAGGGACCGCGCCACGATCCTGACCCTGAACAACTCCTTCCACGGGCGCACCATCACGACCCTCGCCGCCACCGGCCAGGAGGCGTTCCACAACTATTTCTTCCCCTTCACCCCCGGCTTCCGGACGACCCCCACGAACGACATGGCGGGCATCGACGCCGCGGGCGGCCCGGACGTGTGCGCGGTGCTCCTGGAGCTCGTGCAGGGCGAGGGGGGGGTCTATCCCGTCCCGCAGGAATTCGTCCACGAGCTGGCTGTGCGCTGCGCGGAGCGCGACTGGCTGCTCCTCATTGACGAGGTGCAAACCGGCGTCGGCCGCACCGGCACGCTCTTCGCCTTCCAGCAGTACGGCATCCTGCCGGACGCCGTGTCCTTCGCCAAGGGCATCGCGGGCGGGCTCCCCTTCGGCGGTTTTCTCGCCGGCGAGCGCTGCCGGAACGTCCTGGGCCCGGGCACCCACGCGACCACCTTCGGCGGAAACCCCGTGTGCTCGGCCGCCGCGCTCGCGGTGCTCGGCATCCTCAATGAGGAGACGCTCGCCGGGGTGCGCGAAAAGGCGGCGTGGCTGCGCGGCGAGCTTAATAAAATCAGGAGCCCGTATGTCACCGGCGTGCGCGGCCTCGGCCTGATGCTCGGCATCGGCATCCAGGGCGCGACGAACAAGGAGCTCGCCGGGCGGTGCATGGACGAGGGCCTGCTCGTCCTCACGGCCGGCGGAAACGCGATCCGTCTCCTGCCGCCCCTCACGATCACCCGCGCGGAGCTCGAGGAGGGCCTCGCCGTTTTGCGCAAGGTTCTTGCGGAATAACGAGGAAAACGGGCAAGCAAAAAACCGGTCCGAACCGCGGTTCGGACCGGTTTTTGTTTGATTGCAAGCGCCGGGCGCAACGCGCATCATTTCTTCCTGCCCGGCGGCGTGCTCTCTCCGGCAAGATGCTCCCTGAGAACCAGATTCACATATTGGGAAAAGGAACGGTCATCCTCTTCCGCCCTCCGCCTGATCTCTTCGGCAATGTCTTCGTCGAGCGTAATGTTGATCTTTACTTTCAACGGCTTCAAGCGACATCCCCTCCCTGCCGCATCATACTACACTATCCTCTTCGGTATTGACCGTTCGTATAAAGTAGGATGAAGTAGTATTAAAGGGAGGGATTGGAATGCCAGACTATCAGGAAATGTATTTGACCATGGCGAGAGAAAGCGGAAAGGCGATCCGACTTCTTGCCGCGGCGCAGCAGGCATGCGAAAAGCTATACCCCGGCGCTGCGGAGCCGGAGCCATTCCCGCCGGAGAAGCCAATCAAAAAGCGGGCCGACGCACCCAGATGAGCACGCAAAAGAAGACGCTGTGCGTCTTCTTTTTATTTCTCCCGCGGATGCCGTTCAATGAACCCGTATATGGGCGTTTTCCCGTTCGCGCGCGCCCAGAGGCGCTCGCCGTAAGCGAAGTGCCACCACTCGCCCTCGTACGGCACAAAGCCCGCGCCCTCCATGACGCCGCGCAGGAGCCGCCGGTTCGACTTTGCCGGCTCGGGCACCTCCGCGTCCGCGCGCGCGAGGGGGGAGGCGTCATCGAAGTCCGTCCCCATATCGAGCGGCGCGCCGTCTTTTGCGACCGTCAGGTCCACGGCGCCCCCCGTGCTGTGCGGAAAGGGACGCAGGAGGTTTTTCTCCGGCTTTGCCGCGAAGTCGTCCACCAGTTCCAGAAGTGCCGCCTCGCCGAGCGCCGGATGCTCCCGGCGCAGCGTGCGGCAAAAGCCGTCGTAAAGCGCCTTTTGCGTCTCGAGTGAGCGGTGGCCGTCGAAAACCAGAAGCGCATACCCCGCCGGAAGCGACCCAGCTGCCCGGCGCAGACGGCGGAACACCTCCGCACGCAGGTGCAGCCGCTCCGGCGCGCCGGGGACGCCCCGCTTCCGGTACGAAGCGTCCCAGAGGACGCGCGGGTCAAGCCCGGTGCAGTCCACGAGCGGTTCCCCGCACTCTACGGGGACGGGAGCGTCAGACGCGGACATAGCGCGTCATTCCATTCTCGAAGAGGACCTTCACCCGGCCCGTCCCGGTGAGATA
>DAOPLW010000052.1:0-6985 GCA_035391945.1 Oscillospiraceae bacterium
GGACGCGCATGGAATGGTCCAAGATCAAAAATATCATACTGCTGATGCTGCTCCTCGTGAACGCGATCCTGCTGGCGCTTTTGGCCGCGCGGTATTTTTCCGCGCGTCAGAACGCGTGGGAGGCGTGGCGCGACTGCATCTCCGTCTTCGATAAAAACGGCATCACATTACAGCTCGACGAGGCGCCGGAGGGCGAGGGGCTCGAGCCGCTGCGCGCCGAACGCGACAAAGAGGCGGAGGCGGCCGCCGCAGCGTCGTTTCTGGGCGAGGTGACCACCAGCGAGCCGGGCGGCGGCGTGCTTCTGTGCGACGGCGCGCTGGGGGAGGCCAGCTTCCGCGCGGGCGGTGAATTTTCCGTGACGCTGGCGGCGGGAGCGGTTTCAGCGGGCACGCAGGACGCCGGGAGCCACGCGCTCTCGCTCCTGAAAAAAATGGGCCTCCGGGCGGACACGGAGAGCCTTGCCACGGAGGAGACGGACGGCGCGACGGTGGTTTCCGTCTCCCAGGCGGTAGACGGCGCGCCGGTTTTCACCTGCACGGCGTCCTTTACGTACGAGAGCGGTGCACTTACGTCCGTCTCCGGGCGCTGGGTTCTCGCCGAGCCGCGCGCGGACAGCCGGAGCGAAAGCCTGGGGTCTCCCGCGACGGCGCTCCTCCTGCTCCTGCGCCACGTGATGAGCGCGGGCGACGTCTGCAAGGAGGTCACGGCCGTCACCGCCGGCTATCAGGTGCCGGCGACCCTCTCGGACCCAATCAAGCTCACGCCCGTCTGGCGGATCACGACCGATACGGGTCTGTATTATGTAAACACAGAGAGCGCCTCCGTGGAGCGCGCCGCCTGAGCGGAGGCGAACCCCGGTTGCCGTCGGGGGGACGAGGCGTTTCGATGAATAAAAGCGTGGCCGTGTGCCGCCCGCCGGCGGCACACGGCCACGCTTTTATCATATTCCGGGAAATGGCGCGGAAGGAGCTACGCGAAGGGTCGCTCGTCCGCGTCCAGAAGCGCGGTGCGGCGGTAACGGACGAAATCCGGCCTCAGCTCCGGCGCGTAGGCGGAGAGGGCCTTCATGACATATTCCGGGTTGAGGGACGGATTCTGCGCGGCGACGAGCGCATGGCAGAGGAGGCCGCCCTGCGCCGGTTCGAACGAGATGCGGCGGATGAGCGGACGGATGTCCGCCTCGGCGAAGCCGGTGCGGTTGGACTTCGTTTTTTTGGCCTTTTTTGTGACAACAAGGCTCTCCCGCTCGAAAAAGGCCGAGAGCGCCTCCGGCGAGGGCGCGCCGCAGTCGTAGAGCATCTCCAGCCTGTAGTTTACATAACGTATCTCCTTGACCGGCCGCACGGCCTCGCAGCACCGCAGCACCTCAAGGCCTTCGGGGAGCACGGCGTTGAGCCGGAAGGGGACCTCCGCCTCCGGGACGGGGCTTAAAAGCTGAAAATCCAGAAGTTCGCAGTCGCTTGCCTGGCCGAGCGGCAGGGGCAGCGCGATGGAGAGAAAGGCGTGGGGATTATAGCCCTCCGTATGCTTCACGGCGAGACCCGCGCGCAGAAAGGCGCGCGGGAAGGTGCGCATGAGGTCGAGATGGGAGAGATAGATCGCGCGGCCGGTCTTGCGGAAGAGGAGCCTATTCATCGCATTTCCCTCCCGGATAGAGCTTGTCCGCGCCGCAGCCGTTGCAGCGGTGGCGGCAGTCGGGCGTGATCACGGATTGGTAGGCCATTTCGCGCTCGCGCCAGAAGTAGGCCTTGTTCACCCCGACGCTCGTGACCTCCCAAGGCAGAAGCTCGTCCTTTTCGCGCGGGCGGTTGGCGTAGAAGACGGGGTCCAGACCGCATTCCCCGAATGCGGAGAGCCAGCGGCCAAGGTCAAAATATTCGCTCCAGGCGTCGAGCTTCGCGCCGGCGCGCCAGGCGGTCTCGATGACGTCCGCCAGCCGCCGGTCGCCCCGGGCGAAGACGGCCTCGAGAAAGCTCGTGTCCGGGTCGTGCCAGTTATACTGGATGGCCCGCGCGCGCATGTTCTCCCGCAGGAGCGTCACGCGGCGCATATACTCGTGCCGCTCGACCTGGGGTTCCCACTGGAAGAGCGTGTGGGGCTTGGGTACGAAGCACGAGGTGGAAACCGTGATGCGCACGCCGTGGCTCTTGTTGGCCGCGTGGTTTTTCCACGTCCAGAGCACTTTCTGCGCGAGATCGGCGATGCCCAGGACGTCCTCGTCCGTCTCGGTCGGGAGGCCCAGCATGAAGTAGAGCTTCACGGCGTTCCAGCCGCCGGAAAAAGCCGTGCGGCAGGAGGTTAAGAGATCCTCCTCGGTGACGTTCTTGTTGATGGCGTCGCGCAGGCGCTGCGTGCCGGCCTCCGGCGCGAAAGTCAGGCCGCTCTTGCGCACGTGCTGCAGGCGCTGCATGAGCGCCATGGAGAAATTGTCCGCCCGCAGAGAGGGGAGCGACAGGCTGATGCTGCGCGGCTCGCAATAGGAAAGAAGACTGTCGCACAGGCCGTTTAGGGGTCGGTAGTCGCTCGTGGAGAGGGAGGCGAGGGTGATCTCCTGGTAGCCGGAGCTTTCGCACGCGCGGGTGGCAAGGTCCAGAAGGCGCTCGGGCGATTTCGCGCGCACGGGGCGGTAGGCGTAGCCCGCCTGGCAGAAGCGGCAGCCGCGGATGCAGCCGCGGAAGACCTCCAGGAAGACGCGGTCGTGGACGATCTCCGTGGAGGGCACGATGGTCTCCGCGGGGTAGTAGGATTCGTTCAGGTTCTGCACGATGCGCTTGACGACGGGGTACGGCGCGCCCTCCTTCGGCGTGATGGCGGAAAGCGTGCCGTCCGGGTGATAGGACACGTCGTAGAGAGACGGGACATAGAGCCCGGGGATCTTCGAGAGGGCCAGGAGCAGGCGCCGTCTCGGCCACTTTTCGCGCTTGGCGACGCGGCAGAGCTCGACCATCTCCACGGTCACATCCTCCCCCTCGCCGAGAGAGAAAACGTCGATGAACGGCGCGAGCGGCTCGCCGTTGAAGCAGCAGGTGCCGCCCGCCACGACGAGCGGATGGGACTCGTCCCGGTCGCGAGTCCTCACGGGGAGGCCCGCCAGGTCGAGGAGGTTTAAGACATTCGTATAGGCCATCTCGTAGCCGAGGGAGAAGGCGAAAATATCGAAGGCGCGGACCGGGTCGCCGCTCTCGAGCGCGTAGAGCGGGATGCCGGCCTTTCGCATCTCCTCCTCCATATCGCCCCAGGGGGCAAAGACGCGCTCGCACCAGACGCCGTCGATGCGATTCACCACGCCGTAGAGGATGCGCATGCCGAGGTTCGACATGCCGATCTCATACGTGTCCGGAAAGCAGAAAGCAAAGCGGAAGTCCACTTCCGCCTTGTCCTTGATCGTCTGATTGTATTCACCGCCCGTGTAGCGGGCGGGTTTTTGCACCCGAGGCAGGATGCGCTCGAGTCTGGGGTCCATGGCTTGTCCTCCTTGTTCGTTCCGGCCCGAACGGGCCGGAAGAGAAGCGTTTCGCTGTATTTCGGAACGCGGCGGTGCGGCATACGGGCGGTCAGTCCCGCCGTCCGGGATCTCCGGGGGCGCGGGGATCCGCCGCGGCGCGCGCCCGGGGCGTTTCCGTCCGCCGCGCGCCTTTTACATCCCCGCTATATCCTCCGGCTATTGTATACGCAAACGTCCCGTTTGGCAAGCAGCAGCAGCCAGAGCCCGATGAGAAGCGGCGTAAAATTGCCGGAAAAGCGCGCCGCGGGGACGCCCAGCAAACAGAGCAGGAGGGCGCAGAGCCAGGAGGAGGCGGCCACGACGCGGTCGGCGGCGGCGGGGGAGAGGGCCCAGGCCAGAACGAAATACAGCGCGCGGCCACCGTCGAGCGGCCGCGCGGGCAGGAGATTGAAGAGGCCGAGCGCCAGAGAGAGGCCCGCCGCCGGCAAAGCGCCCGCGTCCGCCAGAAAGCGCGCGGCCATCACGCTCCCCGCGGGGCCCGCCAGGGCGGCCGCCACCTCCATGGGGTAGGAGAGCGACGCGCCGTCCAGCAGCAGCTCGGCCCCGACACCTGTCAGGTATAATTGTTTTACATGTCCTCCCAGCAGGAGAATCGTCACCAGATGAAACGCCTCGTGCACGGCGCAGAGCAGGAAAAGCGTTCCGATAAGGCCCCGCTCATCCAGACAGAGGAGCGCCGCCAGAAGCAGAAAAAAACCGCCCGTGACGGTCAGGCGGCCCACATTCAGCAGCCCTTTAGTTAACATAATATTCCGGATTCAAATAGATGCCGTCTTTCCGGATCTCGAAATGCAGGTGCGTGCCGGTGGAACTGCCGGTGCTTCCGACTTCCGCGATCTCTTCGCCTTTCTCGACGGAGGCTTCCTTGCGGAAGAGGAGTTTGCTGCAGTGGGCGTAAAAACTGGTGGTGCCGTCCGTATGGCGCAGCTGCATGTAGAGGCCGTAGATGCTGCTCTCGCCGATATAGTCCACCGTGCCGGAGGCGAAGGCGAGGATCGGCGTCCCCTCGTCCGCCGCGATGTCGATGCCGTAGTGGAACTCGTTATCCCCGCTGATGGGATGGTCGCGCCAGCCGAAAGAAGAGGTGATCTCCCCCACGAGCGGCGCGGCGTAGTCCAGATTGAGCGCGACGTACTCCATGGTCGTCTTTTCCGGGAGAGCGGGACCGTTATAGGGCGAGGGCGAAGGGGAGGGCGCGGCGCTCGGCTCCGCGGAGGCTTCGGGCGAGGGCGAAGGGGAAGGCGAGGAGGGGGTCAGAGCGGACGGGACGGGGGAGGGAGAGACGACCGTCAGCGCCAGGCCGTCCGCGAGCGTCTCTTTCGCCTCTTCGTAACCCGCGCCGGCGGGGCCGAGCGTCGCGGACGCGCCGAAGACGGCGGTATAGAGCTCGCCCAGGATACCCGCAGGCGCCGCGCCGCCGCCGATCGCCTCGCCTACGGAGGTGAAGGCGGCCTTGAAGTCCGTGTCGCCGCGCACCGTCTCGGCGACCGCCACGCCGAAGCCGTCGGGCGAAATCATGCGGCCGAGGAAGACGGCGAAAAAGAGTATGACGCTTCCAAGAAGCTGCCGCAGGCGCCGCGCCTCCTGCGGTGTGAGGCTGTGTTTCCCTTTCGAGCGGCGCGGCGGCCGTCTGCGCTCCATAAAAACCCCTCTTTTCTCCGGACGCGGGGCGAAGCTTCGCCCCGCGGGTTTGTACCACTTTATGCCGCAGGGACAAGGATTATGCGGTTGTCTTTTTGCAGCGGGGCGGGTATAATGGAAGAATCAGGACAGAAAGAGAACCGGACAAAGGAAGTATCGACATGAAGCTCGGCATCGTGGGACTGCCCAACGTGGGCAAGAGCACCCTGTTTAACGCCATTACCAACGCCGGCGCGGAGAGCGCCAATTACCCGTTTTGCACCATCGATCCCAACGTGGGCGTCGTGGCCGTGCCGGACAAGCGCCTGGACGCGCTCGCCGAGATGCACCATCCGGACAAGGTCACGCCCGCCGTCGTGGAGTTCGTGGATATCGCCGGCCTCGTGCGCGGCGCCTCCAAGGGCGAGGGGCTGGGAAACAAATTTCTCTCCAACATCCGCATGACGGACGCCGTCGTCCACGTGGTGCGCTGCTTCGACGACGAGAACGTCATCCACGTCGAGGGCGGCACCGATCCGCTGCGGGACATTGAAATCATCGAGCTGGAGCTCATCCTCTCGGACATGGAGATCGTGGAGCGCCGCATCGACAAGGCGAAGAAGTCCGCCAAGGGCGACAAGCGCTTCCTGCACGAGGCGGAGCTCTTCGAGAGCGTGCTCTCGCACCTGAACGAGGGAAAGTCCGCCCGCTCGATGGACCTCTCCCCGGAGGACGCGGCGGTGCTCGCCTCGGCGGAGCTCCTCTCGGCCAAACCCGTCATCTACGCGGCGAACCTCGACGAGGACGGCTTTGGCGGTCAGGAGGAGAACCGGTATCTCGCCGCCGTCCGGGAAAAGGCCGCCGGGGAGGGCAACGAGGTGCTCCCCATCTGCGCCAAGCTGGAGGCGGACATCGCCTCGCTCGAGCCGGAGGAGCGGGCCCTTTTTCTCGAGGAGATGGGGATCGAGGAATCGGGGCTCGACCGGTTGATCCAACGCTCCTACGCGCTTCTGGGGCTCATTTCCTACCTCACCGCCGGGAAGCCGGAGGTGCGCGCCTGGACGATCCGAAAGGGCACGAAGGCCCCGCAGGCCGCCGGCAAGATCCACTCGGACTTCGAGCGCGGCTTTATCCGCGCGGAAGTCGTCGCCTACGACGATCTCATGGCCGTGGGCTCCATGGCCGCGGCGAAGGAAAAGGGCCTCGTGCGGAGCGAGGGAAAGGAATACGTTATGCAGGACGGCGACGTCGTCCTCTTCCGCTTCAACGTATGATCCCGTTTGTCTTTTTCCTCTACGGGCTTTGCATCGGGAGTTTTCTCAACGTGGTCATTTACCGCGTGCCGCTGGAACTGTCCGTGGTGAAGGGCCGGAGCCGGTGCCCCGCGTGCGGGCATACGCTGGGGCCTTTCGACCTCGTGCCGCTTTTCAGCTTCCTCTTCCTCGGCGGAAAGTGCCGCTACTGCAAAGCGCCCATTTCCCCGCGCTATCCGCTCGTCGAGGCGGTGACGGGCGCGCTTTTCGCGCTCTGCGCGCTCGCGTGGGGGCTAAGCTGGTACGCGGTGGTCCTGTGCCTTTACGGAAGCGTCCTCATCGCGGCGGCTTTTATCGACCGGGAACACGGCATCATCCCGGACCGGCTGCACGTCGTGATTTTACTGCTGGCCGCCGCCTCGTGGTTCGCGGGGCCGACGGTGACGCTTATGGACCGGCTCATCGGCGCTTTGGGCCTCGGCGCCGCGATGCTCCTCGTCTCGCTTTTCACGGGCGGCGGCATCGGCGGCGGGGACATCAAGCTCCTGGCGGCCTCGGGGCTGCTTCTGGGCTGGAAGCTCACGGTGCCGGCTTTCTTCCTCGCCT
>DAOPLW010000053.1:0-6932 GCA_035391945.1 Oscillospiraceae bacterium
CGGGCCAGACGGAGGGCGCGAAGGCCATCGGCATGACCCATGTGCAGACGATGCTGCACGTCATTCTGCCGCAGGCCCTGCGGAATATCATGCCGCAGATCGGGAATAACTTCATCATCAACATCAAGGATACCTCGGTCATGTTCATCATCGGCTTTTCGGAGTTTTTCGCCAAGCACCAGGGTATCGTGGGCGCGTCGTACAAATACTTCCCGTCGGCGGCCATCGAGATGGCGGGCTATCTGTGCATGACGCTTGCCGCCTCGTTCCTTCTGCGCTGGATGGAGAAAAAGATGGACGGCGACGACAGCTACGACCTGGTTCTGGCCGACCAGCTCACGCTGACGGCGGGCACCTACAACCATCCGGGCCAAAAGAAGCCGAAGGCCTTCGGCGCGGACGGCCAGAGGCCGGGAGGGGAGCGGTGAATATGGGCGAGAACATCCTGGAGATCCGCCACCTTTCAAAATCCTTTGGGAAGCATGAGGTGCTCAGGGACATCGACTTCACCGTCCGTCCGGGCGACGTGACGAGCATCATCGGCGCGTCCGGCAGCGGAAAATCCACCCTCCTGCGCTGCATCAACCTGCTGGAAACACCCACGAGCGGCGAGATTCTCTTCCACGGGAAGGACATCACCGCGCGCGGCGTTTCCGCGGCGGCCTACCGCGCGAAAGTGGGCATGGTGTTTCAGAGCTTCAACCTGTTTTCGAACATGACGGTGCTGGGAAACTGCATGATCGGGCAGACGCAGGTACTAAAGCGCGGCAAAGAGGAGGCGCGCGAGACGGCGCTGCACTATCTCGACAAGGTCGCCATGACGCCGTACATCAACGCAAAGCCCCGCCAGATCTCGGGCGGCCAGAAACAGCGCGTGGCGATCGCGCGCGCCCTGGCCATGTCGCCGGAGGCGCTGCTCTTCGACGAGCCGACGAGCGCGCTCGACCCGGAGACGGTCGGCGAGGTGCTCACGGTCATGCGCGCCCTCGCCGCGGAGGGGATGACGATGCTCGTTGTGACGCACGAGATGGCCTTCGCGCGGGATGTGTCCAACCACGTCATCTTTATGGCGGACGGCGTCATCTGCGAGGAGGGCCCCCCCGCGCAGATTTTCGGCGCGCCGGAAAACCCGCGCACAAAGGAATTTCTGGCCCGTTTCATGGAAAGATAAACAACATTCCAAGGGGAATTTCATCCCCCTTGGATACAAAGCCGGGCTTTCGCCCGGCTTTGATAGTTCCCTGGCTTTCGCCCGGCGAAAGCGGCCGCGGACACGTGCCCGCGGCCGGTGGGGTCCTGCGGGGAAATGAATTCCCCTCTGACGGATTTGACTTTGTTTCCGCCTGCGGCGGAAACTCTGCGAGGCAGCAGTAAGGCCCCGGCGCGTTTGCGCCGGGGCCTTTTTGTATGGACGCAGTTTCCTCTGGAAGATGTTACGGATTCACGACATTCTGCGGTTCGCCCTTCTGCCAGGCGGCAAAGTTGCCGATCGCGATGTCCAGCAGGCGGGCGCGGCTCTCCCTGGGGGCCCAGGCGATGTGCGGGGTGATAAAGCAGTTTTTCGCCTTCAGAAGAGGATTGTCATTGCGGATCGGCTCGGTACTCACGACGTCGACGCCCGCAAAATAGATTTTTCCGCGCTCCAGCGCGTCCGCCACGTCCTGCTCGACGATCACGGGGCCGCGGGAGCAGTTGAGCAAAATCACGCCGTCCTTCATTTTTTCAATGGTCCCGCGGTTGATCATGCCCCGGGTCTCCGGCTTGAGCGGGCAGTGGAGGGAAATAATGTCAGACTCGGCGAGGAGACGGTCGAGCGTCACATATTCACCGATGGCGCGGCCCTCGTCGGTCGGATGGCTGCCCGTGGCCAAAACGCGCATGCCGAAAGCGGCGGAGAGCTTTCCCACCGCCCGGCCGGTCTGCCCGAAGCCGATGATGCCCATCGTCTTGCCGGCAAGCTCGATGAGCGGATAGTCCCAGAAGGTGAAGTTCCGGCACTCCTCCCACCGACCCTCGTGCACGGCCTGGGAGTGGTGCCCGACGTGCTGGCAGATCTCCAGGAGAAGCGCCATCGTCATCTGCGCCACGGAGGGCGTGCTGTAGGCCGGAACGTTGCATACGGTAACGCCGCGCTCCTTTGCGGCGGCGATGTCCACGTTGTTGTAACCCGTGGCGACGACGCCGACGTAACGCAGGGAGGGACAGGCGTCAAGCGTCGCTCTGGTGATGGGCGCCTTGTTGATGAGGACCGCCTGCGCGTCTCCGATGCGCTCGACGATGAGGTCCTCCGGCGTGCCGTCATAGATGATTACCTCGGCCAGTTCCTCGAGCGATGCCCAGCTCAAGTCGCCGGGGTTGGCGGCGAAGGCGTCCAGAAGTACGATTTTCATGGGATTCTCCTTTCGAATACCTTAAGATGGGGACTGTGCTAGCGGACGGCGCCGCGCCGCGGCGCGCCCATATGCGAAACCAGCGTTACGAGAGCGCTGATCAGCAGGAGAAGATAAAAACTGAAGCCCCGGCTGAGAAGCATGGCCGGAAGGACCAGCGCCGGGCCGAAGACGTGGTCGAACACGGCGAGAAAGAGGTGCTCCGACGCGCCGATGCCGCCGGGCAGAGGGAGCATGTCGACGGAGAGCGAAATGCTCGCCTGGAGCACCAGGACGGCGGGCAGGCCCACGCCCGAGAGACCGAAGGACCGGTAGACCACCCAGGTCGTAAAAAAGAGCGTGACTCGCTGCGCGAACGTGATGAGAAACACGACGGCGAGCACCTTCCGGTTCCCGCGGAAAAAGGCCGCCGCCCTTTGATAGTTGGCGACCGCGCCGCGCAGGCGCTCCTCGCGGGCGGGGTTCGGCCTGAGGATATGCAGCCGCTCCAGGACCGCGGCACCCCGCAGAATGACGGCGGAGGAGAGCCGGTTGCTGAACACCAGGAAGAACAGCGCGGTAATAAAAAGAATATTGAGGGACAGCCCCAGGTAAAAAAGCGGCAGGGCGCTTCCCATGGAGGTCTCGATCCAGTCCTCCGCGAAGAGAAGGCAGCCCATGCCGATGGTGACGAGCACCAGTTTATAGGCGATGGTGATGATGAGAAGGACCATCGAACCGACGGGGAGGCTCACCCCGTCGCGGCGCATCTCGACGAGCTGCGCCGGCTGCCCGCCGGAGGCGGAGGGGGTGATGCAGGAAAAGAAAAAGCCGATGCAGGAGTATTTCGCGCAGGAACGAAAGGGCACGCCCTGGCGGAGTGTCCGCAGAAGATACCAGATGGTCGCCGCTTCTCCAAAGATAAACGCCGGAACCAGCGCCAGCGCGAGGCAGAGAACGCCCCCCCGCGCCTGCCGGAACCAGAAGAGGATATCGCCCAGCTCTTCGTCACGGAACAGGGTGTAGCAGGTGACGGCGAATACAAGCGCCAGGAAAAGCGCATTGAGCAACTGCGTCTTCTTATGCATGACAGGCCCGCTTTCCTTATGTATGCATGCATTATACTACGCGCAGGCGCAACATACAACCGGAAGACGGAGAAAGGATCAGTGGGCGCGCAGGCCCCAGTGCGTATAGCGGCCCAGAAGCTGGAAGTCCTGGTCCTCGAGAAGAAAGTGCTGGCTCAGGACGCCTTCGGCGGCGGAAATATCCCGCCGGCGCAGCGCGTCCACCAGCATGCGGTGCTGCGTGGGCGTGGTGCCCGGGGCATAGCGCTCGTCGGTGATGACGGTTATGCTCTCCACATAGGGACGCATGAGATGCGCGAGCGCGTTGGAGATATAGGCGAAGAGAAGGTTGTCGGAAAGACGGACCAATAACGAGTGGAAGCCGATGTCGAAGTCGCTCCGGACCGGAGGCGGCGCGGAGGCGTCATACGTCGCGAGAAAGGCGTCCAGCCGGCTTATTTTGTTCTCCAGCGCGTCGCCGGAGGCGATGATGTTGCGGCAGGCCTCCATTTCAATACAGCGCCGCATCTGGAGCAGATCCGTGACGGAACCCTTCTCCAGTGTGAAGGCGAGCGCCAGGGCGCTTACCGCGGAGCTTTCCGCCCGGTTGACGATGAAGGTGCCGTCGCCCTGGCGGCTTTCCACAAGACCCATCATCTCGAGCACCTTGATCGCCTCGCGCACCGACGCGCGGCTGACCTGCAGCTGTTCGGAGAGCGTGCGCTCGGGCGGCAGGCGGTCCCCGCACTTGAGCTCGCCGCGCAGAATGGAGTCCTGTATCTGTTCGATAATGGTGCGATATGTCTTTCCGTTCGTGATTTCCACCGGTTTCGCATCCTTTCGAGAGATTCTTTATATTGGGTATTGACAAAACAAAAAGAAAAAGGTAGAATCAGCCTTGAAAAAAGGTAAGACCAATTAGAGGATCGGCCTTAAAATTTCTGGAAATAAGTATAACACAGGTAAACCAATTTTGCAAATGGTATTTCGAATAAAAGCATCTGTCGGCTGAAAAACGGAATAAAGACCAAACTATTGCGCGCTTAAGCAAAAATAATGGGCGAAACGGCGGCGAAGTTTGGGAAAGAGCGGGGATGGGAACGGCGCCCCGCGAATCTATGTCCTTAAAGGTCTGACCAATACAACTTATACCGGCTTAATTGGTCAGACCTATTTGGAATACCGGAGATGGTCCGAGCCTGAAACGGGAGGAGCTGTGAGGGGAGAAAGGAGAACCCACGCGCGGATACGACATTGAAAGGAGTCAAGTACGTATGAAAAAAAGCAACAAGTTTCTGGCACTGTTTGCTCTGGGCATGGTATACGGCACCATGTACAACCTGCCATACATCAAGTACATCTTCTATGACGCCATGGTTGAAGCCATGGGTATCACCAACGCGCAGACCGGCTCGCTGCTCGCTTACTACGCGCTGGCCTGCATCATCACCTATATCCCTGGCGGCTGGATCGCGGACAAGTTCGCGCCGAAGAAAATTCTGGTGATCAGCGGCATCGCCAACGGCCTTCTGTGCATCTTCTTCGCCATGACCATGCAGAACTACGCCATGGCCCGCCTCGTGTGGATCCTGTGCGCGCTGACCGGCAGCGCCCAATTCTGGGCCGCCATCATCAAGGCCGTCCGCCTCACCGGCGAGGACGATCAGCAGGGCTCCACCTTCGGCATTTTCGAAGCCTTCTGCGGACTGGCGTCGACCCTTTCGAACTTCGGCTGTCTCTATGTCTTCTCCCGCTTCAACAACAGCGTGGACGGCTTCAAGTGGGCGGTCATCGCGATGGGCATCATGAGCATCGCCGGCGGTCTCCTCGTCCTCTGGCTCTATAAGGAGCGCGCGCTCACCGACAATACGCAGTCCGGCGGCGAGGACGACCGCCTGACGCTCGCGGCGGTCGGCAAGCTTCTCAAGCAGCCCGGCGTGTACCTGGCCTCCCTCATCGTTTTCACCGTCTACAGCGTCTATTCCGGCCAGTCCATGCTCAACCCCTATTTCACGAACGTTCTCGGCGCGACGGTGGTCTTCTCGGGCGGCCTGTCGATCCTGCGCAGCTACGGCCTCAAGCTCTTCGGCGGGCCCGTGGGCGGCATCATCGCCGATAGGCTCGGCTCCATCTGCAAGCTCATGATCGGGGGCAGCGTGGTCTGCATCGCGCTCATCGGCGTCGTCATGGCCTTCCCGGCCGGCACCGCCGGCGTGGTGGGCATCCTCACGGTCATCACCCTCATCCTCGCGGCCGTGAACTTCATGATGAAGGGCACCATGTTCGCCTCCGTGAGCGAAGTCAACGTGCCCAAACACCTGACCGGCTCCGCGGTCGGTATCGTTACGCTGCTCGGCTGGCTGCCCGACACCTTTATGTCCACGATGTTCGGCGGCTGGCTGGACAAATACGGCAACGACGGCTACAATTACATCTTCTATTATCTGATCGCCATGTGTGCGCTGTGCATCGTCACAAGCCTCCTTATCATCAGGGTCAAGAAGAAAACCGCCGCGGCCTGATTCTGTGACAGGAGATGAAATCGATGGACAAGATCAAGCTGGACGTGTCCCGCTGCAAGGGCTGCGGCTACTGCGTGGCCAACTGCCCGAAGAAGGCGCTGTCCTTTACCGGGATCACCGGCGAGAAGGGCTACGACACCGTGCAGGTGGACCAGGACAAATGCGTTGGCTGCGGCATCTGCTACCGCGTCTGCCCGGACTGCGTGTTCGAGATTCTTTGAGGAAAGCGGGAAACGAAACATGGCGAAAGTACTGATGAAAGGCAACGAAGCGCTGGCGGAAGCCGCCCTGCGCGCCGGTTGCCGGTTTTACAGCGGCTATCCCATCACGCCGCAGACGGAAATCCTGGAGTACCTCTCCTGGCGCATGGCCGAGGTGGACGGCCAGTTCATCCAGTCCGAGTCCGAACTCTCGGGCATCAATATGGTCCTCGGCGCGGCGGCGGCCGGCGCGAGAGCCATGACGAGTTCCTCCGGGCCGGGCTTCTCGCTCAAGCAGGAGGGGATCTCCTATCTGGTCTCCATGGACCTGCCGGCGGTCATCATCAACGTCATGCGTATCGGCACGGGCCTGGGCGACATCGCCCAGGGCCAGGGCGACTACTGGCAGATGACCCGCGGCGGCGGCCACGGCGACTACCGCACGATCGTCCTGGCGCCGAGCAGCGTGCAGGAGAACTCCGACCTCATCACGGAGGCGTTCGACCTCGCGGAGAAATACCGCCACCCGGTCCTCATCGCCTCGGACGCCGCCATCGGACAGATGATGGAGGGCGTGGAACTGCGGGACTTCCGGGAGCACGACATCGACCAGTACGACTGGGCGATGAAGGGCTGCAAAAAGGGCGACGCCCAGCGCCAGTATCAGAGCGTCTGGTACACGGATCCGGACTACATGGAGCACCTCTCCGCGAAATATGCGGCGATGGAGAAAAACGAGCAGCGCTGGGAGCTCTACAGGGCCGAGGACGCGGA
>DAOPLW010000054.1:0-6927 GCA_035391945.1 Oscillospiraceae bacterium
GCTCGCGATCGTCGCCCTGGTCCTGTGCGGAGCCGCCTCCTGCGCGACCCGCCCCGCGCCGCCCGCCCGCCTGCCGAAACCGGCGCCCGCCCGCGCGGCGGCCGACGCCATCCGCCTGGGACTTCCCGCCGGCAAGGGCGTCCTCTGGTATGCCGTCCCGGCGTTATCCGCCACGCGGCGCACCCCCGACGTCTACCCCGAGGACGGCGTCTGCCGCGGCATCCGGGCCGTCTCGGTGCGCCCGGGCGGCGCGGAGGTCGAGATCCTCGCCGACCGGACGGTCATCGCCACCGGACGGCGCGGCGCGGAGTGGCTCGAGAAGCTCTGCGGCGAGCACCACATCGCCCACCGCCCCGGCACCGTGGACATCGGCGTGCGCGTCGAAGTGCGAAACGAGATCATGGAGTACGTCAACCGCGTGCTCTACGAGTCGAAACTCATTGGCTACCCGCACCCCTTCAAGAACAAGGTGCGCACTTTCTGCCAGAACCCGGGCGGCTTCGTGAGCCAGGAGAACTACGATAACAACCTCGCCGTCGTCAACGGCCACTCCTACAAGGACACCAAGTCCGAAAACACGAACCTCGCCATCCTCTGCTCGCACAATTTCAGCGAGCCCTTCAACCAGCCCATCGCCTATGCGCAGAAGGTGGGCGAGCTCACGAACATGCTCGGCGCCGGGCACATCATGGTTCAGCGCTTCGGGGACATCCTCGACGGCAAGCGCACATGGCAGCGGGAGCTCTCCTTCTCGAACGTCCGCCCCACGCTGCCGGACGCCGTGGCCGGCGATATCACCGCCGCGATGCCCTACCGCGCGATGATCAACATCATCAACTTCATCCAGGCGGTGGACGAGGTCGTGCCGGGTTTCGCGAGCGCGGAGACGCTGCTCTACTCCCCGGAGCTCAAGTTTTACAGCAACCGCGTGAAGATGGACGCGGACCTGAACACCAACATCTCCGCCCTCTACTGCCTGGGCGACTCGAGCGGCTGGACGCGCGGGCTCATGATGTCCTCCATCATGGGCGTCCTCGCGGGAAGAAAGCTCTCCGGGGGTTAACGTCCCGGCAGGCCGCGGACGACGCGCATATGAATCAGAACGAAAACGGCGGGGCGCCCCAAAGGGGGCCCCCCGCCGTTCCTATCATGTCACACGTTTTCCCAAAACATCAGTCGAAATAGCCATCGAAGACCTTCCAGAGCATGTCGGCGCGGACATAGGTCATGTCTTCGAGCCGGTCATCCGCGCACCAGAGGTAGGCGTTCCCGTCCAGGAACGGGACGGCGCGGGCGCTCGTCAGTCCGTCCGCGTTCTGGTTTACGACGAAGTTACTAAACGGGTTCTCCAGATCGCGGCGTGCGTCCTTGGTCAGCACGCCGGTCGCCGTATCGAGGTACCAGGCGGAGTCGATGTCCAGCCCCATCTCCTCCGCGTCGCCGTACGAGCCGGAAAGGTACATCTTCACGGTCCCGCCGTCGCTCGAGACGGCGACGGACGCGACGACGCTGCCGTTGACCCAGTTGCAGCCGAGCGTCTTCTTAAAGTCAACCGCGCTTATGATCTTTTGCTCGTTTAAGTCATAGACAAAGAGCCCGAAATAGCCGTGGAACACCACGATGTCGTCGTCCGCATAGTCGAGATAGAACTCGACTCCCGTGGAATCCTCCGCGGAAAGGCTGTCCGGCGCGTAGCTCATCGCGCGTAGGATGGACTCCCGGAAAAGCGCGTCGCCCGGCTCGCAGTCGTTGATCATCGCCGCGCTGAGGAAGGTGAGCGTGTCGCCGTCCTGCCGGAAGAAGAGATAGGTGCTCTCCGGATAGGTCGGCGTGACCCAGCCATCCTCTGAAATCTCCATCCCGCCGGCGAGGGGGATGTTCGCGGGCACATCGGTGAGATATTGATAATTCATGCGGTAAACGGAGAGCGTCATGCCGCTGAAATCATCGTAAGTATAGCTGTAGACAAGCGATTCGATCCGCCACATCGTATAGCGGTAATCCGGATGACCCATCTGCGCCTCGCGGAACCAGCGCATCACGAGCCGCTTGGCTTCCTCCTGTACCGTCTCCGGCGCATCGATGCCCGCGTCCACGTTTCCGGGCGGGTCGGTGATCTCGGTGTTGGAGACGAAGAGGTAGCCGTCGCCGCTCTTCCGGAGCTGGAGAAGCCGGCTGCTCTCATACCAGGTGAGGCAGGTATATTTGAGCCAGACGTTTCCCTCGTCGTCGCGGTAGCCCTCGTCGACCGTGACGCCGAGATAGTTCGTGTCGCCGTGGAAGTGGTAGTAGGCGTCGTACTACTCGACGAAGATCATCTGTTCAAGGCCGATGCCGCTCGTCCCGGCGAGGGTCAGGCCCATGTTCTCGGTGAGCACTTTGTCCATGGCGGAGACGCTGACCTTTTCACACCCGCAGTCCGGATCGGTATCTATCCCCGCGGCCGCGAGGACGGCTTTGTACTCCTCACTGTCGTAGCCGACGTTCGCGTCGTAGCCGGTGCCCAGATAGAAGAGCTCGTAGAGGTCCACGTCCATGGGTTTTTCGTAAAGGGAGGTAATGAACTGGTTGTGGATGTTGAAGTCCCCGCCGTTAAAGAACTCCGTGTTGAACCATGCGATTTCCTCATCGGTGAGCGGCGTGGTCTCCGCTGACGGTGAGGAGGAGGGAGACGGGGACGGCGAAGCGCTCTCCGGGGCGCCGAAGACGGCGCCGCAGCCGCAGAGCGCGAGCGCGATCACCAAAGACAGGGCGGCGGCCCCGACGGAGGTTTTTTTATAATTCATGATGCTCAGAAGCCTCCCTTTCAGGTGTCTTTTCTCCTCGCTCATCGTGGTGGCGAGGATGCCCGCCGGCCGATTTCCCCCGCCGGCCAGCGCCAGGAGCGTCTCCCCATAGCGGCGCCTCTCGTCCGCAGTCATATCGCGGATCACCGCCTCGTCGCAGGCGAGCTCGCACGCGTGGGCGAGTTCGCGCCGCACGAAGTACAAAAGCGGATTAAACCAGTGCAGGGAGAAGACGACCATGGCAAACCATTTGTAATATAGGTCGCCGCGGCGGTCATGGCACAGCTCGTGGCGCAGAATGCTTCGCAGTGTCCCGCCGTCATAACGCCGATCCGGCAGGACGACGGCGGGGCGAAAGATGCCGAGGAGCATGGGCGTATCCACCGCGGGGGAAACAAGGAGCCGCGGACGGCGGCGGGGGCAGAGCTCCTCCAGAATCCGCGCGGCCTCCCCCTCCGCCGGGACGCCGCTTTTCCCGACGCCCGCGGAAAAGCGCAGGTATCCCAGGACGTACCACGCGCAGGTGCCCAGCGCGCCGGCCGCCCAAATCCAGAACCATACCGCCGGGTCTCCGGCAAGATCCACGGCGGCGTCCCACAGGCTTTGGCCGGGCGCATCCGCCCGCGTCTCCTCCGGCGGCGCATACGTCCCCGCTGCGTCCGCCGTCGGAACCGCTTCCTGCGCCGGATCGGTCCGCACGTCCGGATCGCTTTGCGCCGAAGGATTCTCCGCCGCGGTCTGCCCCGCCGTGACGCTGCTTTCCGTCCCGGCGCCTGCCGCCGTGAAAAAGCTCACGCTCCCGGAAACGGGGAGGCACAGCCGCAGCAGCACCAGAAGCCAGACGTAGTAACCGAAGCGCTTACTGACCCTGCCGGCGAGGACCGGCCGGAGCATCAGGAGGAGCAGCGCCATCGCCGAGCCGGAAAGCGACAGAGACAGGATCGTCATGACCGCGCTACGCATTTTTTCCCTCCTTCCGGAGCATGGCGCGCAGTTCCGCGACGTCGCTTTCGCTTAGTCCAGAATCGACGAGCGCCGCGACGAGGCTTTTCGCGCTGCCGTGGTAAAGCTTGTCGATGAGCCGCTTCGTCGCGTAGCGGCCGTATTCCTCCCGCGTGACGAGCGGCGTGTAGTAGTATACCTCCCGCTCCTCCTGCCGGAGCGCACCCTTGGCGTGCAGGCGCTGCACCAGCGTCTTCACCGTGGAACTCTCCCATCCGTTTTTCTCGCACAGCGCCCTGCGGATCCCGGAAACGGGCAGCGCCTCACCCGCCTTCCACAAAACGCGCATGACTTCCAGTTCGGCGTCCGAAATTTTCTCCAGCGGCCGCTCCATACCTGCGCCTCCCATCAGGCTACAGTTGTAGCCTCATTTAGACTACACCTGTAGTCCCCGTTTTGTCAAGCATAATTTCCCTCCGCCGGACGGCGCGCGCGGAGACGCCGCCTTCTCCCGGCGCGCGCCGAAAAAAAGCGCCGCCCGGCGGCGTGCAGGGCGCAAAAAGCGGCGCGGCCGGACGGCCGCGCCGCGCCAGCCCGCAGAAGAAGCCTTTGGCTTCTCCGGCAGGCTGCGGCCCGTTTCTGAAGCGGTGCAGAGCGGTTCAAAAACGGTTTGAACGGACGTGAAAGACCACTCCCACGGCTTTCTTCCGCGATTTTCTGCCTGCGGGTCCCCCTCCCGGAGCGGAAATTTCCCGACGGCCGGGGCGGTGCAGAATCGCATTTCCGCCGGGACGCATCGCGACGCGGGCTTTTATCCGCGACGCCCTGCAAGCACGGCACCGGCGCGCTCGAGGTCCTTTTTGTGGACATAGAAAATGTACTCGCAGGAGAGCGCCGGATTCTCCCCGAAGCTCCCCCCGCCTTGCGGGGCTGCCCCGGGTGACGATGCGCAGGATGTAGTCGACCCCGTGCGCGGCAAGCGCGCCGCGGATCTCCGCCTGCTGCGCGGGAAAAAACGTGATCGTCAGCTCCCGCCGGTTCCACGGCGCGATCACTTGCGCTCTTCTTCCGCGCGGTCCCGCTCGATGAGAAGCCTGAGCGCCTGGACGCCGACCCTGACCGCGGCGAGGACATCGTGGCTCTCCGCCTGGTCAAGCCCCGCGGCCTCGCGCTCCTGGTTCCAGACGACGTGGAACACCGAACCGCAGCGGACGCGGAGCGCGGCGGCGGCGGTGAAGAGCGCGGCGGACTCCATTTCGCTCGCGAGGACGCCCAGGCGCTTACACGCCTCCCACTTGGCCAGAAGCTCGTAGGAGACGGGCATGCGCTCCGGCTCGTGCTGGCCGTAAAACGAGTCCTTGCACTGCACCACGCCCACGTGCCAGGGCCCCCCGAGACTTTTCGCGGCGTCCGCGAGCGCCGTGAGCACCCCGAATTCCGGCACGGCCGGATACTCGATGGGCGCGTACTCGCGGCTCGTGCCCTCGTGGCGGAAGGCGCCGGAGGCGACCACGATGTCGCCCGCGCACACCTTCAGGTCGATGCCGCCGCAGGTGCCCACGCGGATGAACGTGTCGGCGCCCACGGCCGTAAGTTCCTCGAGCGCGATGACGGCGGAGGGGCCGCCGATGCCGGTGGAGACGACGCTCACCGGCTCGCCGGCGAGCGTGCCCGTCCAGGTGGTGTACTCGCGGTTTCGCATCACTTTATGCGCAGATTCAAAAAAGGATGCGATGACTTCGCAGCGGCCCGGGTCGCCCGGAATGATACAGTAGCGGCCCACGTCGCCCTTTTTCAGCCTGGTGTGGTACTGGAGCGCCTCCTCATGCACGGCCCTCTCCCCCTTCCTCCTTCTCCCATTCGGCGAGAAGCTTCTTCTCCTGTTTATCATGTTCGCGCGTAAGAAAATCGGCCCAGAGGTCGGGCCTGCGCGCGCGCGTGCGGGTAAAGCTCATCCTGCGCCGCCACTTGCCGATGTTCGCGTGGTGCCCGGAGAGCAGGATCTCCGGCACGCGCCGGCCGTGCCACTCCTCCGGCCGCGAATACTGCGGCGCCTCGAGCAGCCCGTCCCAGTGGCTCTCGTCCGTGTAGCACTCCTCGTCCGGCAGGACGCCCGGAACAAGGCGGCAGACCGCGTCCGCCACGGCCATGGCGGGAATTTCCCCGCCGGTGAGGACAAAATCGCCCAGGGAAAGCTCCTCGTCCACGCACTCGTCGACAAACCGCTCGTCCACGCCCTCGTAGTGGCCGCAGACGAGAATGAGCCGGTCGTACTCCCGCGCGAGCCGCTTGGCGTCCTCCTGCCGGAACGTCTTTCCCGCGGGGGACATGTAAATGGTGTGGACGCGCGCGCCGGCTTCCTCGCAGATATGCGCCCAGCAGCGATAGAGAGGGTCCGCCTGCATGACGCAGCCGCGGCCGCCGCCGTATGGGTAGTCGTCCACCTGCTTCTGCTTGTTCACGGTGTAGTCCCTGATCTGCCAGCACTCCACGCGAATAAACCCGCGTTCCTGCCCCCGCCCGAGGATGCTCTCGCAAAGCATGTCCCCGACCGTATCGGGAAACAGGGTCATAATGTCAATTCTCATCCGTGGCAAGTCCTTCCTGCACGGCGACCTCCATCCGCCCGGCGGAAAGGTCGATCTTCTTTACGAACGCCGACACGGCGGGAATGAGATACTCCCTTTCGCCGCGCACGACGTATACGTCGTTTGCCGGATAGGAGAGCACCTCCTCCAGGCGGCCGAGCGCCTCGCCCGTTGTGGCGTCGAAGACGCCGAGCCCCTCGAGGTCGGCGATGAAATACTGTCCCTCGGAGAGCGGGAAATGGCGGCGCTCCGCCCGGACCACCTTGCCCCTGAGGGCCATGGCGGCCTCCACGCTCTCCACGTTTTCAAGCTGCGCGAGCACGCAGCTCTTGTGTACGCGCGCCGCGCGCACGGCGACAGGCGCGCCGTCGATCCAGAGCTCCGGCACCCGGCAGAGCGCCTCGGCCCCGTCGCACCACGGCTCGATCCTGACCTCGCCGCGCACGCCGTGCGTATTCACGATCCGGCCGGCCTCCAGCATTGTTTTATCCAATATTCTGCTCCTCCAGGATCGCCGCGGCCACGCCCATGGCCTCATCCTCGCCCATGCCCGCCTGGATGCGCGTGTTGTAGAGCAGGCGCACGAGCGCCCAGTCGATCTCCGGCGGCCA
>DAOPLW010000055.1:0-6894 GCA_035391945.1 Oscillospiraceae bacterium
AGCGCGCCCAGAATGTCGGAAGCATCGGCGTAAAGGTCGTTATCTGCCATCAGTGCCCGGCGGATCTCCCGGCAGGCATTCTCCCGCGGACAATCGAGCCGGCTTTGCGCCTCGGCGATGCGGTCCTCACAGTCCTTCCGCAGAAGGGCGGTAAACAAACCGTCGTCGGACAAACACCGCTTGCCCCCGGGACTGTGGTCAATGCTGTGGCCCACCTCGTGGAAATAGGTGGCCAGCGTGCCGCAGGGGCCGTGAAGATCGGCGTCAAGGTTGAATTTCAAAAAGCCGCCGGAGGGGCTGTAATAGGCCGTCCCCAGATACGAGTCCGAGGCCACGGGGCATTTTGAGCCCTTTGAGCGGTACGCCTGTTTGGCGTTTTTGGAGAGATGGGGGTCCTTGAGCTTTTGCCGGATCGCGACGTTAAACCTCGCCTGACGGGCAGCGTCGTCTCCGCCGTCGTCCTCCGGCTCGCCGGGAGGCGGCTGGGGCCGGGGCGGAAGGCGGGGGCAAACAGCCGTTTCCGCCAGATCTTCCGCATAGAGATGGTAAAGCGCATCCCTGTACCGCGCCAGCTGCTCGGTGGTTCGCGCAAAGCTTTGGCTGACCTCCGCAAAGGAGGCACGGGTCTGCCGTGAGAGGGCAAGAAGCTCTTCGTAGTCGCTGTCCCGGAAGGCCCCGCCCAGTTCTGTAAAGATGCTGGTCAGCTGCTCTGTGTAACTGCTCAGCGCCTTGTGACTGGATGTGAGAAGCGCGATGAGCTTGTCGGCTGAGACGAAGGAAAAGCGGTCGGACATGGCATTGTTCCTCCTGGGGCTCACAGATGGGAAAGCGCGTTGTTGAAGGCTGCAAGCCAGTCGCCGTCGGGCATCAGATAGGGGCGCAGAGGCGTCACCTGGCCGCTGCCGGCGTAGTAGATCACGGTGTTCTCATCCGTCTTTCCGACGGCCAGCGATGAGCCGAAAAGGTCGTAGGAGTCGTCGACGGACATCTTTGTCCCGATCCGGTTTTCAAAGCACTCCAGAGAGACAATGCCGCTGTTTTTGATGGCCTTTCGGTTGTTGAACACGGCAAGGCTGTACTGGCTGTTTTCGGGGCCGGCGTCGAAGAAGCGGGAGAGAATGGACTTGCAGTCGTCAAAAGTCAGCTCCTCGCAGGCTGCTGCGGCAGGAGCGCTTCGCGCGGCGGACGCGCCGTTGATCTCCGACAAAAAGCCCATCAGGTCGGCGAGCATATCCTCGCGGGAGACAGGTGCCTGCGTGCTTCCGGAAGGGCTCTCGTCCTCATCGTGCTCCTGGTGCATGAGAAAGAGTTCATTTTTCAGCTTATCGAGGCCGTACCAGAGATAGACCCTGTTCTCCCCGGAGAGGGGGCGGATCTTTTTCAGTGAAAGAATGCAGGAAAGGGTGTCCGGCAAACAGGCGTTGACCACCAGCCGGTCCGAGCGGATGCCGCGCAACTGTGCGATCATGCGCGCCCTGTCGGGATACTTCTCGTCGATGAAGGAGGCGACGATCCGGGTGGAGGGAGCCATCAAAAAGCCGCAGATGGAGTGGAAAATAACGGAGTCTCTGAGTGCGTCGTCCTCTCCGACCATCAATAGATTGGCGCCGGCGGCGTTTTCCAGCTTTAGACGGAAAGCGTCGTCCAGCGTTGTGGGTGCCGCGGGATACCATTCCAGGCAGTCGGGCTCCGGCTCATAGCCGCCCGTCAGGAATTTCGACAGCGGGTGCCGGACCTTTTCTGCGACGCCGATGCGGCCCCCGCCCCGGACGAAGATCTCCTCCTTCGGCGTATAGTTCCCGCCCAGGCGCAGATTGACGTCGTTGATGGTCTTTTCCTTCAGGGCATCGCCGATATAGAGGATGTAGATCTTTTTGAATTCATAGGCCTTGCCGTCGGGTGCGAATTCGTCGGCCCAGCGGGCGCGTTTGTAGATGCCCTGCCCGCGGCGCAGCTCTTTTGCCTGATACACGAGGTCGGCGGCGTCCGGCCCGGAGAGCATAAGCGTTTCACGGATTTCGTTGTCGTCGTCGTGCTTGAGACAGAGCCTGCAGCCGATCTGGTCCCGGGCGGCGTCCGTCAGGCCGCTGAGGCCTGAGGCGATGGTCTGGGAACAGAGAATGAAGGAGATGCCCATTGCCCGGGTCAGCTTCAGCAGGTTTTCCAGGACCACGCGATAATCCTTGTGCCCCGTGTAGGCCGAAACCGCCTGCGTCATGAGCTGGAACTCGTCGATAAAGACGATGATTCTGGGCATGGAATGCGCGCCCATTTTGGCGCGATACTCATGAATGTTCTTCACGCCGGCGCGCAGGAATTTCTCCATCCGGCTCTCGTACTCCCCGTAGAGCTTATCCAGCAGGCTGAGGGAAAACTCGTCGGAGGTGTCGTGGGCAATGACCCGGAAGTGCGGCGTCCGGTGCCGGAGGTAACCGTCGAACTCCACAGCCTTGTAATCGATGGCCCAGATCTCCACGTCGTCCGGGTGGTAGTTGCGGACGATCTGCAGGATCAGCGTGTGCAGCGCCACGGACTTGCCGCTGCCGGTGGCGCCCGCGATCAGTGCGTGGGAGGGGGCGTTGCCGCCGATCTCAAAGTATTGGACGATGTTGTTTTTGTCGATGGCGAAGGGGATGCGCAGGGCCGGACCGGAATCCATTGTAAGATAGTCCGTCTGCAGCTCCGGGTGGTGTTCAAAGAGCGTATCGACGGACTCGCTGCTCTGCATGGACGAGATGAGCGGCGCGATCATGTTCTCGGAGACGGCGACAGTGTCGCTCAGGAAGAACGGAAGTCCGGCGGCGGGATCCAGCAGCATGGAATCTCCCCGCAGGAGGATGTGGCAGTCCGTGTCGGCGGCAAACTGCTCCGCCGTCTGTCTGTCGCCCACGAGGATGAAGCTCATGCCGCTTTTGGGGCCGTTACGCAGCAGCACCTTCAGCCGGTCCAGCTCATCCCGGCCGCGGGCGGGTTGTTGCAGCCGAAAAACATGGACAAACTCGGGAATTTTCACCGTATTCGCCCGGTTGTAGTCGTACACCGTGGCATAGGAGCCGCCGAGGATTTTCAGCGCGTTGGCGGCATCGTCGTCCAGACTCCGGAACAGGCCGTCCAGTTCGGAGAATTTGTCGTAGACGCACCCGCCTGTCTTTCCTGGAAATTTCGCGATGAGACTGTGGATATAGGAAAAGAAACTCCCGCCGCTGACAAGATCCACGCAGCGGATCTTGACGGAGGCGTTCTGCTTCAGCATGGAGAGGAGGAGATACTGTGCCAGTTCGGAGGCGCGCTCCTGGTGATCCTCCACTTCAATAAAAACGCGGACGTTCCCGGAAAGGTCCAGGCGCACGGGCAGGGAGAGACAGCCGTTCTTTACCAGGGGCGCGAGATTTTTGGAGAGGACCGCCCCCAGTTGGCCGTCTGCGCTGAGGGGAACGGCGCACCTGCCGATCTCCATTTCAGGAGCGGCGGGACACCCCAGGCTCGGGAGCGAAGCAAGCGCGCCGTTTTCGGCACAGAGCTGCTCAGCCAGTTCCGCCGCGGCGGCGAGGAGCGCGTCGGTGTTCAGAACGTCGGCTCTCAGGTCGTTGTATGCGCGGCACACGGAGCGCAGCGCAGCGGCACCGTTGATCGTTTCTCTGCTCAGCATATCAAAAACCCCAGTCACAACCTGTTGCCGCCCCCAATGCCCGGGGATCTGCAAAACCGAAAACCGGGACACGGCAAAGAATATCATTGGAAAAATTATACTATTGGGCCCACGGCTTTGCAAGGAAAAAATAGATTTTCGGCGGGGTTTCGCGGGGTCTTTTAATGAGTCCATCGAAAGTTGCTTCATTTGAAAAACCGTTATATTTGTTGCCAATCTAAAAACAAACAGCAACAGTATGCGGGGATAATTTGTCGCATAAAGCCAAGTACACGTCCGCCCTTTTGAATGTTTCTTCCTGCTGGGCGATATAACCCTCATCTAGTGTCACAGGGCTTTTAAGCATGATGAATGACAGGGCTCCATTCTCTCCTCGATGGCCGCCCGCGCCGAAAGACGGGCATGCTCTATCGTTCAGTCTAATATTCTTTATTCCGCCGTGTGGCGGGGGACGTGTCCCTGTCAGTCGGCGGGGTAGCCAGCGCATTTTCATGGCACGTGCTAAAATGATTTAGCCTGACGGAGCACGGCTTTGGCCCACAAGCTCACCCGCATTAGGAAACAGAACACTGAAAACAGTGGAGCGGATAGGTCCAGACAGCAACCCGATTGCGGGAGAAAAGGCTCAAAAAGGCTTGTAGATCAGCTATTTGACGCCTTTCCCGTTTTCGTAATCAGCAGGTCGCCAGTTCGAGTCTGGCCACCAGCTCCAAAAAGAGGGGGCAAAAAGATTTTATCTTTTTGCCCCCTCTTTTTGGTTTCCCTGCCCCGCGGGCGCTTTGCCCTTTTGATTTGACATCCTCGGGCGAAGCGCATCCGTCCCGCGGCAGGGTTCCGGCCGCAGGCCGGAGCGTCTGTTGCGGCGCACCCGCGGCGGCGCGCGGAAGCGCGCCGCCGAAAATCTGATTTGCGCATAACTTTACCCCGTGACCGTAACGGTCACGGGGCTTTCGTCTTTTTGTAGAGCCCGCATCTTCGCATGCGCCCAAAGCTCGTTCCGCAGGAGGGTGGCGCGGACGGGTGCGGTGCGGCCGGCGAAAAACCGCCCGTCTTGCTCGGTCCCCCGTCCCCGGCGTGTCCGCACCGCGGCCTTGCCTCGCCGCGGCAATCGTGCCGGAGGCATGAAGCGCCAACGATATCCTCTACGAAAGATGCAGAAGATTTCGGAAATTGTCCGAAAGGAAACGCGCGGTCTCTTCCGCGGAGAGCGCCGCATGCTCCCGGATGTCGGTCAAAAACAGGGAGAAATCCGCTTCCCTGCTGCGGGACGGATAGAGAAGCAGCGGAAAGTCGCTCCCGTAGAGGAGCTTATCCGCGCCGACCATGGACATGACGGCCCCGATGCTCCGGATGGAGTAAAGCAGGGGATTTGCCGCGGTGTCGTAGTAGACGTTTTTCAGCAGCCTTCCGATCCTCGGGTTCATGGCGTAGAAAGGCAGCCCGCCGCCCAGATGGGCCAGGATCAGTTTCAGGTCGGGAAACCGCTTCGCGATGTCCGGGATTGGGGCCAGGGAAGTCGTGTCTTTCCCCGCGTAGGCGTGGCCGACCGGCTCGCCGCAGTGGATGCAGACGGGAAGCTCATAGTGCTGTGCGCATGCGAGCACGGTGAGAAAATCGGGGTCGTCAAAGTCATAGCCGTTCCCGCCAGGGCCGAGTTCTCCGATCCCGGAGAAGCCGAGGCCCACGCAGCGCTCGATTTCCGCGATGGCCCCCTCGCCGAATTTCGGGTTGATCGAAGCAAAGCCGACGAGTCGGTTCGGATACCTGTGAAAGGCGTCGGCCATATAGTCGTTGTGCAGTTCCGTAAGGCCCGCGTCGTTCCAGTACCAGCCCTGCATGGCAAGGCCCCGTATGCCGGCCGCGTCCGCGGCGGAAAGCGCCTCCGGGACGCTGGCCCACGCTTCCTCCGTCCCCCTCCCGTTGGCCGGCTTTTTCGTAAGGAGGCCGAAGTACGGGTCGCGCGCGGCGTATTTGTCCCAGCTGCGGTAGATCTCTTCAGGGAACAGGTGGACATGGGAATCCCAGACAGGATGCTCCGCCATGATGAATCTCCCCCCCTGTGTTGTGCGGAATTTTAGAAGCAGGCTGCCGCTATTATAACACGAAAAAAAGAAAACGGGAACCGCCTGTCCGGCCTCTCTGAATTGTCACGGGAGCAGCCCGGATGCTTCATGACTCCGCCCCGCACGCTTCGCCCCGGACCGCCTGTCGGATCCGTCGCCCGCCGCCGCAAGCCGGTGCGGCACCTGTCCCGCACGCTTCGCCCGGAGTGTCCGCTTTCTCGGCGTCTCCCGTCCCGTAAAAACGCCCTGCGTCCGGCGGGGTCCGTTTTTCCCTGTGCTTCGGCAGCCCCGGGTTAAAAACAACAGTTGTCCGTACCCGCGCCCGCCTTCCGCCCCGCCCGCTTTTTTAGCGGTCCGGCCCGCTTCCCGGGCTTCCCCGCCCCGTGCAGCTCCGTTTCGTAAAGACCGGGCCCGGCGCGAAAGGCGCCGGGCCCGGTCTTTGCGGATGGTATCGCGAAAATCCTGCTTTCTCGGTCGGTCCGTATTAGGAAGCCGGCACACATCGGCGCATATCTCCGCCGGAGCCCCGCTGGCGGACAGACGGGCGTTTTGGCCCGATCCGTTCTGTGGCGTTCCGCACGGCGGACCTACAGGCCGGCCACGAGCAGTCCCATGACGGCGCCGTAAAGAGTGGAAATATACGGATTGGATGAAATAGGACAGGCGCCGGTGGGGCATCCTACAAATTTATAATAAAGGAATCCCAGCCCGCCGCCGATCAGGGGCCCAAGAATATACTTCATGTGCTTCACCATCCTTTTTATGCTTATTATACCGCCTTTCATGCCGTTTTCCGTGACCACGTCACCCAGGACCTTCCCGGCGCGGAAACGGGGTCTGGCCGCATCTTCCCTCCCGGTCTCCCGCGGCTACGACCGCGTGCGAAAGTCGGCCGCAGGTCGTAAAAACCGCAGGCTGCAAACGCAGGACGGCTTTGCGGCGCGGCGGTTTTTACCTTTCAAAAAATATTTTTAAAAAGTTATTGACATATGTCAGAAATGGGGTATAATAAAAATCGTAAATGACATATGTCATAAACCGAAAGGAGGGACGACAAATGCCGGGAAGAAACGGAACTGGTCCGATGGGCGCCGGTGCGGGCACCGGGAGAGGTCTGGGGCCCTGCGCAGGCGGGAATGCGGTTCGGTATGGCGCCGGGCTCGGCCTGGGGCTTGGCCTCGG
>DAOPLW010000056.1:0-6893 GCA_035391945.1 Oscillospiraceae bacterium
CGGGCCTGCATCCGGCCGGAGACACCCTGCGTATCGAGGGTGCCGCGGATGATGTGGTAACGCACACCAGGCAGATCCTTCACACGGCCACCGCGGATCATCACGACGGAGTGCTCCTGCAGATTGTGGCCGACGCCGGGGATATACGCGGTGACCTCGTACCCGTTGGTGAGACGCACACGCGCGATCTTCCGCAGCGCGGAGTTCGGCTTCTTTGGGGTGGACGTTCTCACGGCGGTGCACACGCCGCGCTTTTGCGGGGAGGACAGGTCGGTCTCGCGGTTCTTCAGGGTGTTGAGGCCCTTCTGCATCGCGGGCGAGGTGGACTTGTAGAGCACCTGCTCTCTGCCCTTGCGCACGAGCTGGTTAAATGTCGGCATTCTGAATTGGTTCCTCCTTTCCTGAAACTTTACTATTTTTGACGGAAGAGGCAAAGCCTATACCGCAAAAACCTCACTCAAGAACCGCCGCCACCGCGGCGCCCACGGAGATGCCGCAGGCGCGGCCGAGTTCCGCCATCGTCGGGACCGGGATCACGGGGACGCCCGATTCGTGGCAGAGACTTCGCAGGGGGTCCGTCAGGCGGGGATCGGCGTCTTCCGCGAGATACAAAGCGGAAGCGGTACGATTTTCGACGGCGCGGCGGGACTGCTTGAGCCCTACTACCTTCCGGCTGGTCTTAAGCTTGTCCTGCATAATCCGCGCCCTCCTCCCGAGCCTGAAACATGGATCTTAAAATGAAAGAATTAATATTGTAAGAAACCCGCAGAAAACCCACGCAGGGAAATCCTGCGCGAGTTATGATTATAACATAGGAAAAGGAACCCGTCAACCGCAAATTGGCAGGGATTCTGCAGTTATAGGGGAAGAAATCTGTAGAAAATGCAGAGAGACGTGCGCCGGGGGAGGCGCGGAGAGCCGCTTTCTGTCAGCACAGCGCCCGCATCCACCCGTCCAGCGCGACCGAGCACAGGTCCCCGGCGATGACCGTGCCGTCGCAGATGAGGAGATTTGCCTGCACGTTCGCTTCGCCCGTGGGGTAGTTTGTGACCGCGTAGGTGTAGCGCACGGCCCGGCGCCCGCAGTAGTCAGCGAGCGGATAGCCCTGCTCTTCCTGGAGCGCCGCGTAGTCGGCGTAGACGCCGTCGAGGGTCAGAGGGACGGTGAGTTCCGCCGAGGAGAGCGGCTCCGGCTCCACTTCGTAGCCGAGCGACTGCAGATAGCCCACGCGCGCGTCGTTGTCCTTGAGGGAGGAAGCGGCGGAGCGCCCCAGAAAACCGCGCACCAGGAGCAGAACGATGAGTATGCCGAGAAGCGGCAGCAGGAAGCGGAGCAGCCTGCGCGGCTGCAGTTTTGCCGTGTAAATGACCATCTGAGCATCCCCTCCCGCAAAAGAGTATGTTCGCTGGAAGAAAAGTATGCCGGGTTTCATGGAAGCGGCGGAAAGCGGAAATGGCGAATGTGGCGCGCGGTTCCGCCGGCCGTTCGGCATTTTTCACAAACTTTCAGAAAAAAACCATTGAAATAACCAAAATGATGGGTTATAATTAGTGAATGTAACGATTGACCGGCAACAGGCCCGCCCGGTCCGGGCCGAACAGCAACGCGCCACATTTCCAGATTTTAGGATTTAAGGATTTAAGGAGGCGGAGTGCCATGGCGAATCGGATTTTCCAGGGTGTTATCCTGCAAATGAAGGAGACCGCCGGCCGCACTGTCGGCGTCGTGGACGCGGACGGCGTGGTAGTCGCCTGCAGCGATGTGCAGAAACTCGGCGAACAGTGGGGCTGGGCGGCGGAGGCCGTTGCGGCGGGCGGTACGCAGCAGGTGAACGGGTTCTGGCTGCGCACGCTGGGCGTGAGCGCAGCCCCGGCGGAATACGCCGCTTTTGCGCAGGGCGAGGATGAGGAGACCCGCATGGTCTGCGGCATGGCCGCGGTGGCGCTTTCGGGCGCCAAAGCCTACTACGAGGAGAAATACGACCGCGCCACCTTCGTCAAGAGCATCATTTCAGACAACATTCTGCTCGGCGACATCTACGTGCGCGCCAAGGAGCTCCATTTTCCCACGGAGCAGAGCCGCGCGGTGATTCTCGTCCACCAGAAGGAGAAGCCGGAGAGCGGCCTGCCCGAGACCATCGCCGCGCTTTTCCCGGACAAGCAGAACGACTTTGTCCTCTCCGCGAACGACCGGGACATCGTGATCATCAAGCAGGTGCCCGACGGAACCGAGGCCAAGGACGTGATGCGCATCGCGAAACAGGTGGAGGACGCGGTCGCCGCCTCCGGCGACGTGCACCGCGTGGTCATCGGCGCGGGCACCGTCACCACGCACCTGCGGAACCTCGCCCGCTCCTACAAGGAGGCGCAGGTGGCCATCGAGGTCGGCGAGGTGTTCGACACCGACAAGGTCATCATCAACTACGAGAACCTGGGGATCGGCCGGCTTATCTATCAGCTGCCGACGACATTGTGCGGCATGTTCCTGCAGGAGGTCTTCAAGAAGAGTCCCATCGACGCGCTCGATGAGGAGACGCTCTTCACGATCAACAAGTTTTTCGAAAACAACCTCAACGTCTCCGAGACGGCCCGCAAGCTCTTCGTGCACCGCAATACGCTCGTCTACCGCCTCGAGAAGATCAAGAAGCTCACCGGGCTCGACCTGCGCGAATTTGACGATGCGATCACCTTCAAGGTCGCCCTGATGGTGAAGAAGTATCTGGTTTCCCGCGGCATCGAGTCCTGACTGTATCATGTGCGGGATGCCCCGGTGGGTTATCCGGAAAGGAGCGCCGTATCGATGGTCCGTCTGATCGACGTCAGCAAATCTTATGAAAACGGCGCCCGCGCGCTTCGGAACGTGAGCATCCGCATCGACGACGGTGAGTTTGTGTTCCTGGTCGGCCCGTCCGGCTCCGGGAAATCCACCATCGTCAAGCTCATCACGGCCGAGATCGCGCCCACAGAGGGGCGCCTGATGGTAAACGGCTACAACCTCAATACCATCACGCCCCGCCAGGTGCCCTATATGCGCCGGACGCTGGGAGTCGTCTTTCAGGACTTCCGGCTCATTGAATACAAAAACGTCTATGAGAACCTGACCTTCGCCATGCGTGCGGCGGGAGCCTCGGGCGCGGACATCCGCAAGCGCGTGTCCTATGTGCTGGAGCTGGTCGGGCTGGACAAGAAGATGGGACGGCTGCCGGGGGAGCTCTCCGGCGGCGAACAGCAGCGCGTGGCCATCGCCCGCGCCTTTCTCAACAACCCCAGCATGATCGTGGCCGACGAGCCGACCGGCAACCTCGATCCCGCGCGGAGCCTGGAGATCATGATGCTCCTGGAGCAGATCAACGCGCTTGGGACGACGCTGCTGGTGGTGACCCACGAGCGGGAGCTTGTCAACCGCTTTTCCAAGCGGGTGGTGGCGATCGACGGAGGCCGCGTGATTTGCGACGGGACGGGCAGGTATTACGAGCATGAAGAAAACCGGCTGTAGAAGCAATTTCGGCTACTTTCTCCGCGAGGGCATACATAATATTTTCTGCCACGGGCTCATGTCCGTGGCCTCTATCGGCATGAGCGTGGCATGCCTGCTCATCATGGGAAGCTTTACGCTCCTGGCGGTGAATGCCGAGACGAATCTCAAAAACCTGGAGCGGGAGAACGAGATCCTCGCCTATGTGGACGAGAACCTCACCGAGGCGGAGGCCCGGGCCGTCGGCTCGAAGATCGCCGCCATTTCCAACGTCTCGGACTGCACGTTCGTCTCGCGGGAGGAAGCGCTCCAGTCGTTTGTCGACGAGCACCAGGGCAACGCGCTCTTTCAGAATCTGCCGGACGATGTGCTGCGCCACCGCTTTCAGATCCACATCACCGACATCCGCTACATGGAGGACACCGTGGAAGCCGTGGAGGCCGTGCCGGGCGTCGCGGACGTCTCCGCGCAGCTGGATCTTTCGAAAGGATTTCTGACCGTCCGGAACATTGCCGGCGCGGTTGCGTCCGTATTGGTGGTGGTCATGCTGGGCGTGTCGGTCTTTATCGTGTCCAATACGGTAAGGCTCGCCACGTTTGCGCGCCGGGAGGAGATCGCCGTCATGAAGATGGTGGGCGCGACCGACTGGTTTATCTGCGGGCCCTTCTTCTTTGAAGGACTGATTTTGGGCGTTCTCAGCGCGGTCATCGCCTTTTTCCTGCAGTGGGTGACCTATGAGGCGCTCTTGCGCGTCATCGAAACGTCCGACACGATGCGGCTTTTGACCGTGATGCCGTTTGCCGACCTCTCCGGCTGGGTGCTGCGCATCTTCCTTATCACCGGCCTTCTGGTTGGCGCTTTTGGCAGCGTGACGACCATACGGAAGTATTTGCGGGTATAATAGCGGAGGTAGAGCATTGGCACAGAAGAAAAAGCAAAAGAAGAACGGGATCGACAGACGCCGCCTGCTCGTCATGATTCTCGCGGGCGTCATGGCGCTGCTTCTCATCGTTCCGCTGCTGGCGATGGCCCTCTCGGCCGGCGCGGTGACGCAGTCGGACATCGACAAGCTCAAAAAGAACGCCTCGTCGCTCGCCTCGCAGAAAAAGGACGTGCAGTCGCAGCTCACGCAGCTCCAGAAGGACAAGAACAAGGCGCTCGAGCAGAAGAACGCCCTCGACCAGCAGATTTCCCTCATCGAGGACGAGATCGAGAACCAGAACGAGCAGATTGAGGCATACGAGGGCCTCATCACGCAGACCGAGGCGGACCTGGCCGACGCGGAGGCCCGCGAGGCGGAGGAGTACGCGACGTTCCTCAAGCGGGTGCGCGCGATGGAGGAGAGCGGCTCGGAAGCCGCAAGCTATCTTTCGGTGCTTTTCGGCGCCACCAGCTTCAGCGACTTCCTCGACCGCGTCAACTTCGTCTCCGATGTGGTCGCCTACGACAACGCCGTCATGGATGAGCTCGCCGCCACGCGCGAGGAGATCGCGGCGCACAAGACCGAGCTGGAGACGGACAAGCAGGGGCTGGAGGACGCCCGCGCGGAGCTCCTCGTCAGGCAGGACGAGCTTACGAGCCGGCAGGCGGAGGCCTGGGATACGATCGACAAACTCGCCGACGACACGGAAGCCGCGCAGGCGACGCTCAAAAAGATCCTGGCCGACGAGGACGCGGTCCAGGAGAAGATCGACACGCTGACCAAGCAGCTCGAGGAGGAGCTGGCGAAGAAGAACCAGACCATCGTGAGCGAGTCCGGCTACCTCTGGCCGCTCACGGGCTACACGAAGATCACGTCCACCTACGGCATGCGGCTGCATCCGATTTATAAAGTGATGCGCATGCACACGGGCGTGGATGTCGCCGCAGCGGCCGGCACGCCCATTCTCGCCAGCCGCAGCGGCCAGGTGCTCATCGCCGAATACAACAGCTCCTACGGCAACTACGTCGTTATCAGCCACGGGAACGGCGACACCACGCTCTACGCGCACATGAAGAAGCTCGGCACCAAGGCCGGCGCCACCGTCAAGCAGGGCGATACGATCGGATATGTGGGGTCCACCGGGGATTCGACGGGCAACCACCTCCACTTCGAAGTAAAGGTGAACGGCTCGCGCATTGATCCGCTGACATGTTTTTCCAACATCACGTTTACCTATAGCTGAAAATACGCGGGGCGGCCGCATGGGCCGCCCCGTTTTTTTAGGAGAATCGGGACATGAGAACAGCGAAAACCGTTTTTTGGGTCGCGCTTGCGGTGGTGCTCTTTTCCGGAGGCTATGCCCTCGGTTATCTGCGTAGCGAGGGCCGCTTCGACGAGGGAGACAAAAAACTCTGGGAGGCCCGCGAGAACATTCAGGCCTATTTTATCGGAGAATACGACGACGGGGCGCTTCTGGACGCCGCCGTGGAGGGCATGATCGACTCCCTGGGGGACGAGTGGTCCTACTACGTTCCCGCCTCGGCATACGACAGCTTTGTGGACAGCACGGAAAACGCCTATGTCGGCGTCGGCGTGAGCGTCCTCTTCGAGGAGGAGCCCTGCGCGCTGCTCGTGACCAAGGTGGTCTCCGGCTCCTCCGCCGAGGAGGCGGGCGTGACGGCGGGCGACCGCATCGTGGGCGTGGATGGCGCGGCCCTCCAGGCGGACTCGCTCGCCGAGGCGAGCGCGCTCGTGACCGGGGAGGAGGGCACCTTCGTTACCCTGACCCTCCGGCACGAGGATGGGAGCGAGGCGGACGTCACGCTCGAGCGGCGCAGGATGCAGACCTCGCCCGTCACGTCCGAGATGATGGCGGATAACGTCGGCTATATCCGCATTGAGAATTTTGACGCCGGCGCGGGGGAAGGCTTTGAGAAGGCCGTGACCGATCTGACGGACGCCGGCGCGCGCGCCCTGGTGTGCGACGTGCGCGACGATCCGGGCGGCTCGCTTGACGAGCTGCTGGACATGCTCGATCTCCTGCTTCCGGCGCAGACGACGATCGTCATGCGGGACAATACCGGCGCGGAGGAGGCCTATACCTCCGACGCGGACTGCGTCACGACGCCCGTCGCCGTCGTGGTGAACGAATATTCCTACAGCGCGGCGGAATTCTTCGCCGCGGCGCTGCAGGAGGCCGGCAGGGCGACGATCGTGGGGACGAAGACTTACGGCAAGGGCTATTCGCAGGTGCCGCTGGAACTTTCGGACGGCTCCGCCATGGCGCTTTCGGTCTACGCCTACTTCACGGCCGAGGGGAAGAGCCTCATTGGGACGGGCGTGACGCCGGACGTGACGGTCACTCTCACCGACGAGGAGGACGCGCGCTTCGTGGCGGGGAGCCTGGCCCTGGCGGACGACCCGCAGATCGCCGCGGCGGTGAGAACGCTGGAGACGGCCGTGGCGGCATAAAACGCGCCCCGGCGCATAGAATCGA
>DAOPLW010000057.1:0-6870 GCA_035391945.1 Oscillospiraceae bacterium
CCCACCGCGACGCGGACATCCACATCCACGATCTGTCCATGCTCACGGGCTACTGCGCGGGCTGGTCCCTCAAGCAGCTCATCCAGGAGGGCCTCGGGGGCATAGAAGGGAAGATCACGTCCTCCCCGGCGAGCCACCTGTCGACGCTCTGCAACCAGATGGTGAATTTCCTGGGCATCATGCAGAACGAGTGGGCCGGCGCGCAGGCGTTCTCCTCGTTCGACACGTATCTGGCGCCGTTCGTGAAGATCGACAACCTCGACTACAAGGAAGTCAAGCAGTGCATCCAGTCGTTCATCTACGGCGTGAACACCCCCAGCCGCTGGGGCACGCAGGCGCCGTTTACAAACGTGACGCTCGACTGGACGGTCCCGAAGGACCTCGCGGAGGCGCGCGCCATCGTCGGCGGGAAGGAACTGGACTTCACCTACGGCGAATGTAAAAAAGAGATGGATATGGTCAACCGCGCGTTCATCGACATCATGATCGAGGGCGACGCGAACGGCCGGGGCTTCCAGTACCCGATCCCGACCTATTCCATCACGCGCGACTTCGACTGGAGCGACACGGAGAACAACCGCAGGCTCTTCGAGATGACCGCCAAATACGGCACGCCGTATTTTTCCAACTATATCAACAGCGACATGCAGCCGGACGACGTGCGCAGCATGTGCTGCCGGCTGCGGCTCGACCTGCGCGAGCTGCGCAAGAAGGGCGGCGGCTTCTTCGGGAGCGGCGAGAGCACGGGCTCCATCGGCGTCGTTACGATCAACCTCCCGCGTATCGCCTATCTGGCCGCGGACGCAAAGGACTTCTACGCGCGTCTCGACCGGCTCATGGACGTTGCCGCGCGGTCGCTGGACACGAAGCGCACCGTCATCACCAAACTCATGAACGCTGGCCTTTATCCCTACACGAAGCGGTATCTCGGCACCTTCGAGAACCACTTTTCCACCATAGGCCTCATCGGCATGAACGAGGCGTGCCTCAACGCGAAGTGGCTGCACGCAAACCTGACGGACGAAAAAGCACGCGGGTTCGCCAAGGACGTTTTGAACCACATGCGCGGCCGGCTCGTCACTTACCAGGAGAAGTACGGCGCGCTCTTCAACCTCGAAGCGACGCCCGCGGAGTCCACGACCTACCGTCTCGCCAAGCACGATGTGGAGAAGTACCCGGACATCATCACCGCCGCGGCGCCCGGCGACACTCCGTATTATACGAACAGTTCCCATCTGCCGGTGGGCTCCACGGACGATCTCTTCGAGGCGCTCAGGGTGCAGGACGAGCTGCAGGTGCTCTATACCTCGGGCACCGTGTTTCACGCGTTTCTGGGGGAGAAGCTCCCGAGCTGGCAGTCGGCCGCCGCGCTGGTCCGCAAAATAGCGGAGAACTACAAGCTGCCGTACTACACCATTTCGCCGACCTACTCCGTCTGCCGGACGCACGGCTACATCGCCGGCGAGCACCACGCCTGCCCGACCTGCGGCGAGGAGGCCGAGATCTACAGCCGCATCACGGGCTACTACCGGCCGCTTAAGAACTGGAACGCGGGCAAGACGCAGGAATTCGCGGACCGTCGGGTCTACGACCCCACCGGAGACCCCGCGAAAGCGGCCGCCCGGGCGAAGGAGCTGCTGCTCTTCACGACGCCCACCTGCGCGAACTGCGCCGTGACCAAAAAGTCGCTCGCGGACGCCGGCATCTCCTACCGGCTTCTGAACGCGGGCGAGCACCAGGACCTCGTGGAGAAGTACGGCATCCGGCAGGCGCCGACGCTGGTCGTCCTCCAGGACGGCGCCGCGCAGATCTTTGCGGGTTCCGCCGGGGTGGGAAGCTATATCAGCAGCAACTGCCCGCAATAAGTCCCGAACAGTTCCGGCACGGCCGCGCTTTTCCGCGCGGCCGTGCCGGAATGCTGTTAAGCAAATTTGCTTTACATGGAGGAGAGGTGAGTGAGATGAGAAAAACCAGGCCGGCGCTGGCGCTGCTGTATGATTTCGATAAGACCCTGTGCACGAAGGATATGCAGGAGTACAGCTTCATACCGGACGTCAACATGACGGCGGACGAGTTCTGGCGGGAATCCAATACGCTGGCGGCGGGAAAAAAGATGGACCGGGTTCTCGCCTATATGCATGTCATGCTCGAGCGGGCCCACGCCGCAAAGAAAAGCATACAGAGGGAACGATTCGTCGCATTGGGAAAGGATCTGGAATTCTATCCGGGCGTCGAGGGCTGGTTCGAAAGGATCAATCAAACGGGAAGAGACGCCGGGGTGAGGGTCGAGCATTATATCATTTCCTCCGGGCTCCATGAAATCATCGAGGGCTCCAGCATCTACAAAGCGTTTCGGGAAGTTTTCGCCTGCGAATTTCTGTACGATGAGAACAACATTGCCTGCTGGCCCAAAAACGTCGTGAACTACACCACGAAAACCCAGTTTCTTTTCCGGATCAACAAGGGCGTTCTGGATCTGTCCAACGACGTGGACCTGAATAAATATACGCCGGAGGACGAACGCCCGGTGCCGTTTCGCAATATGATCTACATCGGGGACGGACTGACGGACGTGCCGTGTATGAAGCTGGTAAAAGTAAACGGCGGGTGTTCCGTCGCCGTATACCAAAAAGGGAAAAAAGCGAAGGTGGAAGAGCTGCTTCAGGACGGCCGCGTCAATTTTATCACGCCGGCCGATTATTCGGAAAACAGCGAGCTGGATCGGATCGTCCGCGACACGGTCCGCAAGATGGCGCTGGCCGATTCCCTCACAAGGAAGAGCAGGGCACAGATCGAGTCCGTTTCCCGCAGATGACCGGCGCATTTTGACGAGGACGGAATAGAGCGTCCCGGGGCTTTTCCGCGCAAGCGGAACGTCGGTTCCAAAGCCCGTCCGTTTTTCAACCGGCGAAACGGCGCCGCATCCACATCCGGTTTCGGAGGTCACACCATGTACCAATCCATCCCTGACGCCGCGCGGGCGCTGCGCTTCGAACTGCACGAACTTGCTGAGCGCTCGGGCGAGGAAAAGCGAACCAAGGCCCGCCTCATGGCGTTTCTGCGCGAGAACACCTCCCTGGACATTTCGGACGAGGGGGCGTGGTTCTGCGCCCTCCACGGGGAGCCCGGCGCCGCGGAGACGATCGCCTTCCGGGCGGACATGGACGCCCTGCCGCGGGGAGAGGGCGCCTCGCACCTGTGCGGGCACGACGGGCACAGCGCCGTTCTTGCCGGACTGGGCCTCTTTCTCGAAGGGAAAACACTCGGGCGGAATATCCTTCTGCTCTTCCAGCACGCGGAGGAGACCGGCGCGGGCGGCGCGGTCTGCAGCCGGGCGCTCACGCGTTACGGCGTCCGGCGCGTCTACGCGTTCCATAACATCCCGGGGTATCCCGTGGGCGCGGTTCTGCTGCGCCGCGGCACGTTCGCCTGCGCCTCCCGCGGGATGGTGCTCTCTTTCTCGGGCGCGGGCGCCCACGCCGCCTACCCCGAGTACGGGCGGAACCCCGGCTTCGCCGCCGCCCGCCTCATCGCCGCGTTGCCCGCGCTCACCGCGGGCGTCTCCCACAGCGGCCTTCTCATGGCTACCCTCGTCGGCGCGAAGATCGGCGAGGAGGCCTTCGGTTCCGCCGCCGGGCGCGCCGAGGTCTTTCTGACCCTGCGCGCCGGGCGCGACGGGGAGCTCGCCGCGCTTGTTTCCGCCATCGAGGACGCGGCCCGCGCACAGGCCGGGCGCGACGGCGTGGAGGCCGCCTTCTCATTTAAGGACGTTTTTCCCGCCACGGAGAACGACCCCGGGACGCTCGCACGGCTGGAGAACGTCTGCCGCGCCGAGGGACTCTCCTGCATCGAGCTTCCGGAGCCTTTCCGCTGGTCGGAAGACTTCGGATACTACGGACGGCGCGCCGAAGCCGCCATGGTCGGCATCGGTGCGGGGGAGGACTGGCCACAGCTCCATACGGATGGATACGTCTTTAACGACGCGGTCCTGCCGGTTGCGCTCAGGCTCTTTTCCGCACTCGCGGAGCGGGGGTAGGGGAGCGCCGCCGCCGTTCGTTCCGGTCTTCTTTGGTATGGGCGGCATGGGGTCCGCGGAAACGGGGATCATTGGACGCGAAGGGATCATTGGGCGGGGCGAACTCGCCTTTTTAGAGCGGAGGACAACGCCGCGGCGTTGTCCTCCGCCGTTTTTTATATCCGAAGGAGAGAGGCTTTGCGGGCAGGGGATACCGTCCGCCGGTCGGCGCATTTTGTTACGCTTTCCACATAGATGCCCTTGACAAATGCCGGAAAGAGAGGTATACTCCGCCTATAATTAGTTTAACTAACTAAATGGGGAGGCGGAGAGCCGGTGCAGGATTTTGCCCATATACTCAACAGTATTCTCGTGGAGGTCTATCACAACATTCTGCGGGTGGAGGAGGATTTTCTCCGGAAAAACAACCGCATCGACCTCTCAATCCGCGAGATGCATCTTATCGAATGCGTCGGCATGGACCGGGAGACCGGGAAAACGGTCAGCGAGATCGCGGAGTACCTCAAGGTGGCCCGTCCCTCCGTCACGGTCATGGTGAATAAGCTCGAGCGGAAGGGCTACCTGGAAAAGCAGGGGAGCCGGACCGACGGGCGCATGGTCTGCGTCCGCCTGAGCCGGGAAGGGCGGAAGGTCGAGGCCTACCACAGGCAGTACCACATGAACATGGTGCGGGAGATCGAAAAGGAGTTCGACCCTGCGGAGCAGGAACTTCTGATCCGCACCATCGTGAAGCTGAACGACTTTTTCAAGAAGGGTGTTGGAGATGCGCAATGAGCTTTGAAATCCTGGGAACGGGACATTATGCCCCGCCCAGAGTCGTGACCAACGAGGAACTTTCCACGTTTCTGGATACCTCCGACGAATGGATCTCCCGCAGGGTCGGGGTGCGCCAGCGCCGGGTCTGCACGACCGAGACGGCCGCCGACCTTGCCTGCCGGGCGGCGCTCGCCGCGCTGGAGATGGGCCGCACCGATCCCGGGGAACTTGATCTGATCCTCTGCGCGACGGTGAGCGGCGACGACGTTTCGCCCTCCATGGCCTGCACGGTGCAGGGGAGACTGGGCGCGACGTGCCCGGCGATGGACATCAACGCGGCGTGTTCCGCCTTCATTTATATGCTGGAGACCGCCGCGGGATTTTTTGCGCGCGGGACGGTAAAAAAAGTGCTGGTCGTGGGCGCGGAGCGGATGAGCCGCATCCTCGACTGGGAGGACCGCAACACCTGCGTCATTTTCGGGGACGGCGCCGGCGCGTTGCTTCTGGGACCGGGAGAGGCTTACCGCTCCTCCAAGCTCTATGCCCGGGGCGGGGACGACGTCATCAAAATCCCGCACTTCGCGGGCATGTCCCCGTTCTATGAAAACGAGACGAAAAAGCCCTACGTCCATATGAACGGGCAGGAGACCTTCAAATTTGCGGTAAACGCCATGTGCCGGGACCTCGCGGAGGTCATTGGAAAGGCCGGGCTCCGGGAGCGGGACGTCGCGTGGGTCGTTCCCCATCAGGCCAACATCCGCATCATCGAGGCGGCCAAAAAGCGGCTCGCCATCCCGCCGGAGCGTTTCTGCTCCAATATCGACCGGTATGGCAACACCTCCGCCGCCAGCATCCCGATCCTCATCGACCAACTTAACCGGAGCGGAAAGCTGGGCGACGGCGATTATATGGCCCTGTGCAGCTTCGGGGGCGGGCTCTCCAGCGCCGCCTGTATCATTCGGTGGATAGTTAGGTAGATTAACTAAATATATAGTGTTTTGGTTTGCACCGGGAAGCGATTCCCTGCAAAAATACAGTCAAATACGGAGGCACTTTTATGATTTTTGAAAAATTGACCGGAATCATAGCGGAGCAGATCGGATGCGGCGCGGGTGAAATCAAGCCGGAGACGACCTTCGAGGAGCTCGGCGTCGATTCTCTGGACACCGTGGAAATGGTCATGAGGCTGGAGGAGGAGCTCGGCATCGAGGTGGAGCTGGAAGGCAGCCTCAAGACCGTCGGGGAGCTTGCCCGCTTCGTCGAAGCCAGGATGGGTTCCTATGATTGAGTCGCCGATCTGCAGCCTTCTGGGAATCCGGTACCCGATCTTCCAGGGCGGAATGGCGTGGATTTCGGACGCGCGCCTGGCGGCCGCGGTCTCAAACGGGGGAGGGCTCGGCATCATTTCCGCCATGAACGCCGACGCCCAATATATCAAAAATCAGATCCGGCTGGCGCGGGAACTGACCGACAAGCCCTTCGGGGTCAACATTATGCTCCTGAGCCCCTTCGCGGACGAGGTCGCCGAGGCGGCCGCCGAGGAACGCGTCGCGGTCGTCACCACCGGCGCGGGGAATCCCACGCGGTATATGGAGCGCTGGAAGGAAGCCGGTATCCATGTCGTCCCCGTGGTGGCGTCGGTCGCGATGGCGAAGCTTATGACGCGCGCGGGCGCCTGCGCTCTCATCGCGGAGGGCGGAGAGAGCGGCGGCCATGTGGGGGAGACCACGACCATGGCGCTCGTCCCCCAGGTGTGCGACGCCACGAGCCTTCCCGTCCTCGCGGCGGGCGGCATCGCGGACGGACGCGGCGTTGCGGCGGCGTTTATGCTGGACGCCGTGGGCGTGCAGCTCGGGACCCGCTTTCTGGTGGCCGATGAGTGCGGGGTCCATCCTCTTTACAAGGAGAAGATCCTAAAGGCGAACGACATCGCCACCGTCACGACGGGAAAACGGCTCGGCCACCCGGTGCGGAGCCTTAAAACGCCCTTTTCCAAAGCGTATTTCAAGGCGGAGTACAGCGACATTTCCGACGAGGCGCTCGAGGCGATGGGCGCCGGCGCGCTCCGCCTGGCCGCG